>CALVPA010000023.1 GCA_944350395.1 uncultured Bacilli bacterium | reverse complement strand
AGAAGATGTTAGATAATACGGAGAGTAAAATTTCTAAATACTATGATGAAATAGAAAACAGTAAATATACGATTCACGAAATCATGACACTTGCTAGCATCGTCGAGTTAGAAGGTGCAAGAAGTGACGATCGAGCTGGAGTTGCTCAAGTATTTTATAATAGATTAAATTCTGGTATGACTCTAGGAAGTGATGTTACGACATACTACGCGGTCAATAAAGATTTCAGCGTGGAATTAACTCAGAGCGATTTAAATTCATGTAATGGATATAATACTCGTGGAAATTGTGTTAGCGGTTTACCAGTTGGTCCTATAGACAGTCCTAGTTTTGAATCTATAGTTGCTGTAATAGAACCAGAAGAAAACGACTATTATTATTTTGTAGCAGATAAAAATGGACGCACTTATTTTAGCAAAACTTATTCAGAATTTTTATCTTGTATACAGGAATTAAAAGACCAAAATATGTGGTATGAATACTAGTATTTATAGAGCATAATTAATTTATTTATTAATAAAGACATTTTTGATTGACAAAAATGTCTTTTTTGTTTAGTATATAGTCCCATAAAAGGAACATTGGGGTTAAGTTTTGGGAGATAACTATGAAAAAGAGAAAGTTGGCATTCTATTACTTTTTAATTTCAGCAATTTATATATCGATCTATATTGTACTTTTTACCGTTACAAGATTTCTATATAATGGAAAAGCCGAAATAGAAATGAACGAAAGTGTAACAAAAAAAATAGTAATTGCCAATGCTAGAGATTACGACGATAGCACGATACATCAAAAAAATATAACCGATTTGCGCGATTACTATTCGAATGATGACATAAAAGCGCGAATTATTATCGAAAGTTTAGATATAGATAATGTCGTACTACAATCTAGTGATAACGAATTTTATTTGAAGAGAAATGCCTACAAGAGATATTCGGCACTAGGAAGCATCTTTTTAGACTATAGAACGGATATCAAAGACAGCAAACAAATAAATATCTATGGTCATAACTCCCATTATTACGATATACCATTTTCGAGATTAGATGCTTATCTATCTTATGATTTTTACGAGGACAATAAGTATATATATTTAGAAACAGAAAACGGTTTATACACTTATGAAATTTTTGCCGTTTATGGTATTTATAGAGAAAATAATGAACATATGTTAGTCGATTTCGATGACTGCGAAGAATGGAACGATCATTTTAACAGTATGAAAAATAAATCGATATATGACACCGGCGTTTCTGTTAATGGAAATGACACTGTACTCGTCTTACAAACTTGTTTATATGATACATCCTACGGGAAGTATCTTATAATAAATGCAAAAAAAATATAGGGAGGTTTTGAATGAAAAAATTTTATGCATTTTTAATCACATTGAGTGTATTCTTTTTTGGAATAGCAGCACATGATGTCTATGCTGAAGAGAATATTACCGATGGTACAACTGGAGTAATTTCAGAAAATGAACCTGTAAACGGTTCGATATGGGCTACTATGCAACCTGTTGTAAAGCACATGAGCGATGGGATAGTAGCGGAATATGGCTTCGTAGGAGAAGGATATGAAAAATATGTCGTAGATGGCAAAGAAAGAAGTCTATACTTTCAGACATTTTCAGCGACATATACTATTCCTGAAGACTACGATAAGGAAGAACTCGTAATAAGTGTTGGATTATTAGAAGCGATTACTGAATATTACGAGAGATTTACTGGAGAGGATAGTTCTTTTATTTCGATGCCAGGTGATAATTATAGAGTCATCGTTAAAATAATAAACAATTCGAAATATGAATATGACTATGATGAAAATTCATTTGTCGTTTATCCCGATAATGAAATCGAGTCATATATTTCTTACCAGTACGATAAGATCGAAATCGATAATGAAGTCATCTCTGAAGAAGGAGTATTATTCAATGATGAAGCTGTCAGAGTTATGAACCAATATACGAGAGTAGGAAATCTGGCTATCAAAGCTCTCGTTGGGGATGGCAAAGATATCACAGATGAAGCATTAGATCCTTTATTAAAAAGTGCTGGATACAACGGTATCGAGGATTTAGGAAAGTATTGCTTAGATTACTATAATAACTATTATGGTACTAACTATACGAGTTTAGATTCTTTCAGTATAGATCAGATGAAATCTATGATGAGAAATTCTATCAGTAAGGTGGTTACTCAAACGGAGACAAACGGAGATTTGATCGCTCTTCATTTCAACTACTTCTACAATGTTGGAATATCTATCGGTGTAGGCGATACTGATGAAGTTCTACTCACTGACGATAGAGAAAATCAGATGAGTCATTCAGTCGGCGAATATATGAGAGATGAGACATTAGGCGATGAGTACATCCAAGAAAATTTTGGAAAATTGACTAATGAAAAAGAAAACGAAGGAACATTTACAGTACATTTATCTGGACCAGATTTAGAAAATGTTTATGCTCTTTACGATTTTATGACACATTCATATATGACTTTTACAGCGCCAAAAGGTAAAGTTATCGTAAGATATGTCGAAAATATAAATGGAACTGATCTAATCAGTCCTATAGAATTATCGGGCATGGTAGGAAAGAACTATGCTACTGAAGAAAAGATTTTCGAAGGTTATGAATTAGACGAAATCGAAGGCAATGTTACTGGCGAATATGTCGATGGCACTTTATATGTGACATATATTTATGAGTACGTATTAGGTGAAGGTGGAGAAGACGTCGAAGAAGGTACTGAAAACCCTTCTGTACCTGAGATACCTCAAACTGGCATCGATATGGCAATTTGCTTAAATGGATTGTCTACTATATCAGTTTTGGCAATATCTTTATTCACAATCAGAAAAAAACTGATGGCTTAATTTAAAAAGCACTTCGTTTTGAGAAGTGTTTTTTTTATTATATATTAAAATTTGAATATATTTTTTGGTCAAAATTTAAAAAATAAAAAGTCTCATTCACTTTTTTATTAAAAAGTTAACTTTTTGATTGACAAAAATTTAAAAAATGATTAGTATATAGACTTATAAAAGGAGCATACAGTGCAACTTTTAAGATATGTGGTAGGAGTTTTATAATTCCGAATAGTACATAAATTTGGGGAGGTTTTTGGATGAAAAGATTTTATTTAATTTTAGCTTTATTTGTAAGTCTTTTTATGTTTAAGGCCGATGTTTTAGCATCTACTTTAAACGTAACTACAGAAGATATTGCAAATCAAAACAATTTAGCTCACGAGTATAATCCTACATTACACTATCGTGAAGCGAATGATTTAGAAAAAAAAATTGCTGAAATTGAAGACAATTCAGTAATAAATTTACAGCCCGGAGATTACATCGATACTTTATTGGAGTTAAATAGTAAAGTAACAGTAAATTTTGAACCGGGTATCTATAAAAATTTATTTGTACGCGTTAAAAACGAAGTTGTTTTTAACATAAATGGAAATGTAACTTTTGAGGGAAGTACAGACATTTATAATTATGGTGCTATTTGGATAAGCGGAAATGAGGATGACACTATTTCGGGTTCGCTCACTATAAAAGGCGATACACTAACTATCAAAAAATATAGTATGGGAATAGTAGGTCAGAGATTCGATGCCGGAAGTAAGTTATACGATGGAAAATTGAATATCGAAAACAAAAAACTCACTATTACAGATTTGCATAAGGCTGGTATGACATGGAATAGTTCGTGGATGCAACCGGTTGATACACTTTCGACATGGCAACACGGAGTAGCTATTTTCTTTACTGGAACTAAAGATAGTCTTCCAGAGATAAACATCAAAAATGGAGCACAAGTATTCCTTTTAGGAAATGGAGATGCGAGCAATACTGGCAATACTACGACTACAGGTATTTATGTTTCCTCTGCAGGAAGAGTAAATATAACTGAAAACAGCAAACTCGTCATCGACGGAGTATCTGGCAATGCATTTCATACACAAGCCGATACAGGATTATCTAACAGTAACTTCAAAGTTACAGTAGTAGATTCTATTTTGGGGATAAGAAATGCTGGAGGACTCGGATTTAACAATTTGAATACGGGCTTAAAAGAAAACCAATATGTCTTATTCGACAATGCTAAAGTGATAGTTACTGCCGGAAAAAGTGCTGGAGTTCAATATGGAACATTCGACATCATTAACGGTAGTGAAGTAATAATGGGAAGTATTCCTGAAGGATACGAAGATTTATATAAAAACATATTCGATGTTAATCTCGTCGAAAATGAAAATTTTGGTAATGATAGAGATGGATTTTATATACATAATCTCTTACTAAAAGATTCTACTCTTATTACGAATGGCAATACTTGTGCCGGATTAGATATCACAGAGGGCGAGGCAATTATCGAAAACAGTTATGTCGAATCTAGTTATAACGGTATGGCTAGCAGATATTCTGGTTGGAAGCCATCGAGAAAAATGGGTATTTTCTTTAATGGTGGAGCGACGATTAGAGATTCTAAAGTGATCACAAATGACAACGGTAAATCTCTTAGCGATGTAGAAAATAGTGTTATCGTTAATATGAGTGGAATAGTTGCTCAAAAAGAAGTAAAATTTTATAATTCATTTATTAGATCTACCGATCCATTTGCGTGGGATTTATATAATACTTCGAGTGCTTCAGGTGTCATTATAATAGATGAAAATACGGTATCTATTGCCGAAGGAAGTTATATGTTTGCACCTAGCACACAAGTGGATAAAGATGAAGTCGGAAACAACGACATTGCAGACGATTACAACACAGATGGTGTTACGGGTTCAGTTATTGTAGATAGCGGTTCACTACAGGCGAGTAGTGAAGTTACAGTCGACAATTACAATAAACCTTATGACGACATAAATACTCGCGTTTCAATCGTTAACTCTGAAGGAGATAAACTATATAGATTTGATTTGCACGATGCCGTCAATACCGAAGTAGGAGTAAATTCATCTCAAAGTGGTTCGATAATCAAGTATTTTACATACTATAATAAGATTAACGGTCAAAAACATCTTTATACGTTTAGATTCAATTTATTGGGTGAAGATTTGATAGATGGTACATACGGAAATGCTTATGTCTGGGCGCCATACTCACTGATTACTTTTGATGCGACACAAGGGAAGATAGTTACGACAAATTCGACTGCTGAAAAACTCACTGACCGTTTGGCGATGGATATAACTATATATGGAAACAGTTTAAATTTAGCAGAAAAAGTTATGCCTACTGCCGAAAGGGAAGGTTATAAATTCTTGGGCTGGTATGTATATACGAATAGCGGTAATGAAGTGATGGTCGATACTACAGAGGATTTGGCAAATAGAGCGACTTCAGATGGTAAATATTTTGAATCTCTATACAGTGTTTTGAATACTAAATTTAATCAGGATACAAAGATAACGAGTATATTTGGCAACGATGAGACAGCGATGGAAAGTATAACTGTATATGCCAAATGGGCTAAAGAGAGTACAGTAACGATAAGTTATATCACTGATGAAGGTGAGACTTTACACGAGGATATTGTCATAAATGGCCTCATCGGCGAAGAATACGAGACTGAAGAAAAAGTATTCGAAGGTTATGAATTAGTAGAAGTAAAGGGCGATAAGACTGGAATTTTTGCCGAAAATGATACACATGTAACTTACATTTATCAATATGTATTAGGTGAAGGTGGAGATGAAGTAGAGGATGGTACCGATAAACCAAACATACCAGAAATACCTCAAACTGGTACAACAGAAAATATGGGTTTAATAACGACTATTGCCTCTAGTTTGATAATCGCATTTATTGCTATTAAAAAGAAAGTTTTATTATAAAATAGTGGGCTTGCCACTATTTTTTTGATTAGAGGGCTTAAAATTGCTTTAAATAGGCAAATGTGCTATAATTAGTTCGTTGGTGATTTAAGTGAAAGAAACAATAATTGAAATGGAAAAATATGCTAAAGAGTATAATGTTCCGATAATCGAAAAAGATTCGATTAAATTTATAATGAAATATATCAAATTAAACAATGTCAAAAGCATTTTAGAGATAGGAACCGCTATTGGTTATAGTGGAATACTTATGACTAGCGCTAATGAGGGCGTAGAGCTTACTACTATTGAAAGAGATGAAAAGAGATATATGGAGGCCGTTAAAAACGTTAAAAAATGCGGTTTAGAGCATCAAATCGAAGTAGTATTCCAAGACGCATTAGACGTAAATTTAATAGGTAGAAGTTACGACATGATATTCATAGATGCTGCTAAGGGACAATATATTAAATTTTTTGAAAAATTTAGTCATTATCTAAAACCAAATGGAGTAATAATAACAGACAACATAAAATTTCACGGATTAGTTGGAAATAGAAATGCAGATATGTCCAAAAATTTAAACAGTTTAGTATCTAAAATTGAAGATTATATCGAATTTTTAAAAACTAATAAGGAGTTTACTACTAAGTTTTATGATATCGGAGATGGACTTAGTATAAGTTATAGGAATAATGATGAAAAGAGATAAGATTCTTTTAAATGTAAGCGATATAAACGATATAGAAAAATATAAAAAGTTAGGTATAACTAACTTTCTTTTTGCGCTTAAAGACTATTCTATCGGGTACACTTCTTTTTCTTTTGAAGAAATTGGCAAAATAGGTGGTAATATATATGTACTCATAAATAGAATTTTAACCGATGATGACATCGATAACTTTTTAAAACTTAAAATTCCTACTAATGTACGCGGATTTATAATCGAAGATATAGGACTATATTATGAATTAAAGGGCAGCAAATATGAACTTATTAATTTTCAGAACCATTTAAATAACAATTATATGACTGTAAACTACTGGCTAAAGCGTTTCGATAGTTTAGTAGTCAGCACGGACATAACAGAAGAAGAAATTTGTGATATAGTAAATTCATCTATCAAACCACTAGTTATAAATATATTGGGATACCCGATGATCATGTATTCTCGCAGAAATCTAGTCACTAATTATTGCAAATATTATGGAATGGATATAAAGAAGAATTTATCTGTACTAGAAGAGATATCGGGTAATACGTTTAAACTCGTAGATTCGCCATACGGCACAGCTGTTTTTAATAGCAAAATAAGCGATTATAGGGAATTAGTAAATTTGTTAGATTTCAATAAGGTAAAATTTTATTTGATAAATAGTGAATTTATGAGTTTTGAAGAGATAAGAGATGCTATCGAAGGAAAACCAATACAAAACGCTTCCGATGGATTTTTGCACAAAAAGACAATATATAGAGTGGGGGGAGAATCGTGATAGAATTACTTAGCCCAGCTGGCGATAAAGAAAGACTCTTTTTTGCATTTTTATACGGTGCTGATGCTGTATACTTGGGAGGAAGAAATTTCGGTCTAAGAGCGAACGCAACGAATTTTTCGAATGAAGAGATAGAAGAATGTGTAAAATATGCCCATTCTATGAATAAAAAAGTTTATGTAACTGTAAACATCGTATTTCATAATGACGATTTAATTGGGCTAGAAGATTATTTAAAGTTTTTAAGTAAAATAAAAGTCGATGCTATAATCGTAAGCGATCCCGTAGTAATAGAGATCATAAAAGAAAAGGATATCGATTTAATAGTACACTTAAGTACCCAAGCAAGTACATTAAATTCTAGAGCAGTAAAATACTTCCTAGAGGAAGGAGTTACTAGGATTGTTTTAGCTAGAGAAGCATCCAGAGAAAATATCGTAAGAATTAAAGAAGAAACCAATGCTGAACTCGAATGTTTTATACAGGGAGCGATGTGTACATCCTTTAGCGGTAGATGTGTACTATCTAATTATTGTACGAATAGAGACTCTAATAGGGGTGGATGCGCTCAAGTTTGCAGATGGTCATTTAAAACTTCTAGCGAAGAGAGATTTGAAATGATGCCGAAAGATTTGAATATGACTAAGGAACTTGCAAGTCTCATAGATGATGGAGTCAACTCTTTTAAAATTGAAGGAAGAATGAGGTCTATCTATTACATTGCTACAGTTTTATACATTTATAGAAAAATTTTAGATAAAATTAGTACAAAAACATTAGATGATGAATATATTAATTATGCGACTAACATAATAAATAGAGTAGCTAATAGAGAATCGGTAAGTCAATTTTACAACAGTTTGCCAGGAGTTAATGAACAGTATTACAATGGTCGCAAAGAAGAATCTAATCAAGATTTTTTAGGTCTCGTTAAAAATTATAATTCTGGATACATAACTTTGGAAGTTCGAAATTACTTTAAAAAGGGTGATACTGTCCAAATATTTGGACCTAATATGGGCGAAATTGAATTTACAATAGATGAAATATTAGATTCAGACGGAGAAACTATCGTAGTTTGTAATCATCCTAAAGATATCGTAAAAATAAAATGTCCATACAAATGTGAAGAAAATAGTATGATGCGCACAAAAGTGTTTGACATTTTAAATAAAATGTAGTATCCTTATTTGGACCTTGAAATTAGAGGTTATATTTTTTTAAATTTAAATATGAAAGGTGATATAAAATGCCAAAAAAAGATGAATGTTTACTTACAAGCGAAGGATATTTAAATATCGAAGAAGAATTAAATGAATTGAAGACGGTCAAAAGACCTCAAGTAATAGAAGCTATAAAAGAAGCTAGAGCACAGGGAGATTTATCTGAAAATGCGGACTACGACGCTGCCAGAAA
The DNA here is from genome assembly GCA_944350395.1 of uncultured Bacilli bacterium. GTDB lineage: Bacteria > Bacillota_I > Bacilli_A > RF39 > UBA660 > RUG11867. The sequence goes on along the minus strand of CALVPA010000023.1, from coordinate 4,491 downwards.
TGATCAGGCTGAACTCGAAGCAAGAATAAAAGAACTAGAATACATGCTAGATCATGCTAAGATTATCGAAGGCGCTGCTGACGGTATTGTAGGAGTTGGTTCTACAATAAAAATAAGTTATGTGGATGATGACGAGGAAGAAGAATATAAAATAGTAGGTTCGTTAGAAGCCAATCCATTCGAAAATAGAATTTCTAACGAGTCTCCAATAGGTAAAGCTGTTTTAAATAAAAAAGTTGGAGATGTAGTAAGTGTAGAAAGTCCTAATGGATCTTATGACGTTAAAATTTTAGCAATAAATTAAGTGATGTAATATTCACTTTTTTTGTTATTTTAAGCAAATAAAACTCGCAAATTATAGACCATTATTTCATTTTTTGCTATAATGGTATAGGTGATTTGAATGCAACTTACGAGAAGTGAACTAAGAGTAAAAATAATGACGATTCTCTATCAAATAGATATATATAAAAATATTAATGCTGATTACAATATAGATGAAGTCATAAAAGAAAATATCGATATAGATAACGAATTTGTAAAAGAAATAGTATATGGAGTAAACACCTATTACGATAAAATAGACGAGATTGCGAATAAATATTTAGAGAACTGGGACATAAGTAGAATAGATAAAGCTGGTGCAAGTATTCTTAGGATGGCGATATATGAACTTATGTACACCGATACTCCTAGAATCGTAGTCATAAACGAAGCTGTAGAACTTGCCAAAAAATACAGCGACGATTCGGTTAGAAAAATGATAAATGCTGTATTAGACAAGATTGTTAATGAGGATATAAATGGCTAATTACATAAGTGTAAGTGCTCTAAATAATTATTTAAAGCGCAAATTTGATGCAGATATCCATTTAGGACACGTTTATTTAAAGGGCGAAATTAGCAATTTTAAATTGCATTCTAGGGGGCACTTATATTTTAGTTTAAAAGATGAAACTAGCGTTATAAATGCAATCATGTTTGCGACCAATGCGAGTGCATTAAATTTTGAACCTAAAGATGGAACTAAAGTATTTGCCGAGGGAAAAGTTACAGTCTACGAAGCATCTGGAAAATATCAAATAGTCATCACTAAGATGCAACCGGATGGAATAGGAGACTTATATATAGCCTATGAAAAACTAAAGAAAGAATTAGAAAAACAAGGTTTATTTAGTCCTGAACATAAGAAAAAGATTCCTAAATTTCCTAAAAAAATTGGTATCGTTACTGCGCCTACAGGTGCAGCAATAAGAGATATTTTAAGTACTATTAAGAGAAGATATCCTATATGTGAAACTATTTTGTTTCCGGCACTCGTACAAGGAGAAACAGCTAAATACAGCATAGTAGAAAATATTAACAAGGCTCAGGAATACGATATCGATGTCTTAATTGTAGGTCGAGGTGGCGGCTCTATAGAAGATTTATGGGCATTTAACGAAGAAATAGTGGCGAGAGCGATATACGACGCGAAAGTTCCTGTGATAAGTGCAGTAGGACATGAAGTCGACTTCACTATAGCAGATTTTGTTTCAGACTTAAGAGCACCAACTCCTACTGGAGCAGCAGAAATGGCTGTACCAAATATGCCCGATATATTTAATTTAATAGAAAACTATAAGATAAGATTACAAGAAAATATAAACGGAAAACTTATTTTATATAAAAAGAAGATAGATTCTCTAATAAATTCTTATGTGCTAAAAAATCCTCTTGCGATATACGAAGTTAAAGAACAGAGATTATCGCTTTTAATGGACAAACTAAGTACATTGATATCTAATAAATTAGAACTTAATAGAACTAAATTTGCGAATTTAATAAATTCTTATGTGCTAAAAAATCCTTTATCATTCTATGAAAAAGACAGGGAAAAAATAGATCTATTCAAAAATAGAATAAATAATGCTATTTTTAATATAATTCAATCTAAAAAAATTTATATGGATAATCTAAAACGTACGCGCGTTTTAATTAATCCAGAGGATATCTTAAAAGATAAAAAGAAAATTTATGAGATAATGATTAGTAAATTAGAATTATTAAGTCCTTTGAATGTCCTTAAAAAAGGATATTCCCTCACAACTTTAAACGGAAAGTGTATTACTGATATTAGGGATGTATCCGTTGGTGATACCCTTAATATTAGACTAAATAAAGGCTATATAGATGCCGAAGTAAAAGAAGTAAAGGAGAAATGATGAAATATGGAAGAAACTAAAAATTTGAGTTTTGAAGATGCAATTGTTAAACTCGAGGGTATAGTTAAAGAGTTAGAAAGTGGAAATACGAATTTAGACGATGCCATAAATTTATATACAGAAGGCATGAAACTTGCTAAACTATGTGGCGATAAATTAAATAGTGCTACAGAAAAAGTAAACAAGATATTAACAGAAAATGGAGAACTTAAAGATTTTGAAATTTCTGAAGAATAGGCCATTTGGCTTTTTTATTTTGCTAATTTTTGGAAAAAAAAAGTGCCAACTATTAACAATATAATATAGAATTCTTTGTCCAAAATAATATTGGAAGTGAATTTTATGAAAAATATAGGCGTATTTATAGGTACAATACTCATAAATTTAATGTTACCTTTGAATATTTTAGCATATTCTGACTATGTAATTCCGGGAGGACAAAGTGTAGGAATAGAGATAAATACAAAGGGCATTTTGATTGTGGGATTTTATAAGGTAGATGGCAAATTAAATAAAGGCGATTTAAAGGTTGGAGATAGGATTACAGAAGTAAATGGAATAGAGATAAATACAGTAGATGAACTTGTCTCTACTATCGAAAAAGAGATGAAAGATGATAAAGTAGAAATAACTTACATTAGAAACGATAAGACTCGTAAGACTGATTTAAGTTTAGTATATGAGGATAGCACTTACAAAACTGGTTTATATGTCAAAGATTCTATTACAGGAATAGGAACACTTACATATATTGATCCAGAAACTAAGATTTATGGCGCACTTGGACATGAGATCATAGAAAGTAATACTGACTATACTGTAGAAGTAAAATCGGGTACAATTTTTAGGAGTAGTATCACGAGTATAGATAGAAGTGTTTCTGGAACACCTGGAGGCAAAAACGCTAAGTTTTTTTCAAATACTGTGTTTGGTCAAATTGAAAAAAACGTGACTTCAGGAATATACGGAGAATACACGAGCACATTACCAGATACCGAAAGAATAAAAGTAGCTTCTTTAGATGAAGTAGAAGAGGGTAAAGCCTACATTTATACAGTTTTAAATGGGGAAGAACTTGGTAAATATGAGATAGAGATAACAAAGATAGATAAAAGAAGTGAAACTAAAAATTTATACTTCAAAGTAACCGATAAAACACTTTTAGAAAAGACAGGCGGAATAGTACAAGGAATGAGTGGAAGCCCTATAATTCAAAATGATAAAATAATTGGTGCAGTAACTCATGTCGTCGTTTCTAATCCATCTAGCGGTTATGGAATAAGTATAATTACCATGCTAGAAGAAGGTGAAACAAAGGCTTAAGACTATTAAACATAGTCTTTTTGCCGTTAAATAATTTATGAATAATATAAAAGTTAAAAAATATTTCTTATATTTTATGTTTTATTCTATATTAGGATATATATATGAAATTTTAGTAGAGATGTTTCTTCGAAGTAAAGGATATGTAAAAAGAGGTCTATTATTTGGGCCATATTGTCCCATTTATGGAATCGGTGCAATAGTATTTATATTACTATTTTATAGTCTAATTAAAAAGTCTAAGACTAAAAATAATAAATTTTTGCTATTTCTAGTTATATTTTTGTCGTGCTCGACAATAGCAACTTTGATAGAGTTATCATCTTCTTATTTGAGCGAACTATTCATAGGTAAGTGGCCATGGTCTTATAAGAAATTTATGTGGAATTTCGAAGGAAGGATTGCATTTATGCCTAGTCTAGCTTTTGGGATAGGAGGAATTTTGATTTTGTATATCATACATCCATTACTACAAAATAAAATTAGTAAAATATCTGTAAAATGGTTAGACATACTATGTAATTTATTATTATTTATATTGATCATAGATACTGCATTAACGGTACTAAAATACATATTTAAATAATACATATATCATTAATTGTCCTTTTAAATTAGATAAAAAAATACTTGATAAAAAGTCATATATTGGTTGCTTAAAAATTTATTTTTGGTATAATATTGATAAACTAAAGGAGTAATAATGTGGAAATAATTAAGAATATTGATAAGAAAAAATTTACTATTATGTGCTTTAGCGATATACACGGGAATTTAGAAGCATTAAAAGCTATAATGGGTGAGATGGATAAAATCTCACCCGATTTAGTCGTATTTTTAGGAGATGCAATTGGAGTAGGACCTGATAGCGATGAATGTGTCAGTTTACTTAGGAGCAAGGAATTGATTTATTTAAAAGGAAATCACGAATATTTTCAAACTGACGGATATAAAGACATGCACA
>CALVPA010000022.1 GCA_944350395.1 uncultured Bacilli bacterium | reverse complement strand
AATTGTTTAATGTTATTATTAAATTGTAATAGTATTTTTCCCCTGCTGGTATTTCTAAACTATTCGCTAATACTTCTGTCGTCTGCATGCTGCTTGCAGGTACGTTTTTATCCGTTACTACTTTAGTAAATGGACCAGACTGACTCTCAGAATACTCGAGTGTATACGTTAAACTTCCTTCTAAATAAGTATTTGTTAGGTTTAACCAACTTATCTTAGCCACAGCATCGAGTGTTCCAGTATTTTCGATTATTAACTTTTTAGTTACTGAGTCTCCAAAGTTTAGCACTTCGTTTATTCCATTGTCGTTATCCGAAAATGTTAGTGCCATCGTTCCTGCGGTTATCTCAGCTGTCTGGGCATTATCGTTATTTACATTTGCAGTAAAGAACGCATATGTAACTGCTGTGACAGTAAGAAGTATTATCATTGCAAAGAGTATCACTAGAACTTGATTTCTATCGAGTTTATTCATAATTTATTTTCACCTTATCCTATACTATATAAAGTATATAATTTTTACTATATTTTTGTCAATAATATAAAAAATGGATTATCACTAATCCATTTTTACATTTGTATATATTTCAGATACATCGTCTATTTCGTCTAGCATTTTATATAGTTTATTAAATGTTTCTAAGTCTTCACCGGTTAATTCGATTGTTTCTTTAGGATACATCCCTACTTCGTCGATTTCGTATTCTACATTTGGAATCAACTTTTCTATTACATCTTTTACCTTTGAAGCATCCCCTGGTTTAGCACTTATAATTAATAAACCATCTTCATCTTCAAAATCTACTATTTCGATACCTGCATCTAATAAAGACATAAATAATTCGTCTTTTTTATCGCTCTTAATTCCGATTACTGCTAAGTGGTCATAACTGTAAGAAACACTGTTCGTAACGCCTAAACTCTTATGTACCTTATTGAATGCTGCCCTAACTTCTCCAACTGTTCTATTTACGTTATCTGTCAAAGTCTTAATTATAAGCGTACTTGCTCCAGGGCCAAAGCCTTCATAAATCACTTCTTTATAATCTTCTTGTCCTGCTCCCTTAGCTTTCGCTATAGCTCTATCTATTATTTCATTTGGTACCTGCTGTTTTTTAGCTTTATTCACAACTCTTTTTAATTCGATGTTACTTTCGATTTCAGGTGTACCTCTCTTGCATGCTAAATATATCTCTTTAGCAAAAGTGGTGTATATCTTACCTCTTGCTGCCCCATTTTTTTGAATGCTTGCTTTTCTAACTTCAAATGCTCTACCCAAAATAATCATTCCCCTCATTTGCTACTTAATTATATAACCTAACATTTATTTTTACAAGTATTAATTAACGTGCTAAAATAACCTAGAGGTGAGTTTATGAGCGAGAAACATTATAACACTTTAAGCGATTATTATAAAAAAATGTTCAATTCTAAGGTGTTTAAAGTAAGTTTAGATGCAGGTTTTACTTGTCCAAATAAAGATGGAAAACTAGGGACCGGTGGATGTATTTTCTGTAATGGTGCTAAAGGAATCGGAGATGTTAAGAAGAGTTTAAAAGAACAGTTCGAAGAAGTAAAAAAGATTCTCCATAAAAAGTGGCCAAATGCAAAATATATAGTTTATTTAGAAGCGAATACGAACACTTATGGATCATTGGCAAAACTAAAAGAAATATATGAGGAAGTTTTATCGTATGAGGGCGTCGTAGGATTAAACATCGGAACTAGATGCGACTGTTTAGACGACGGTGTTATAGATTATTTATCCGAATTAAGTAAGAGAACACATCTGACGATAGAGCTAGGACTTCAGTCGTCTAAAGAAGAGACTTTAAAACTTTTAAATAGACATCACTCTTTAGAAGAATATACAAATGCAGTTAATCGCTTACATTCTAAGGGAATAAAAGTAGTTTCTCACATCATAAACGGTTTACCAGGTGAATCTTTTGATGATATGTTAAATACTGTTAAGTATCTAAATAATTTAAAGATAGACGGAATTAAAATACACATGCTCTATATTGAAAAAGGAACTGCACTCGAAACATATTATAAAAATAATCCATTTCACATACTAACATTAGATGAATACGTATACATAACTTCTAAAGAGATAGAGATATTAAGTAGTGATGTAGTCGTTCACAGGATTTCATCGGGTCCAGATAACGATAAACTTATAGACCCCTTATGGCTTAAAGAAAAATTCAAAGTATTAAACAGTATAGATAGATACTTGGAAGAAAACAATATCTACCAGGGACAAAAAAGGTGCTAATTTTTCTAGCACCTTATTTTATTTCTATGTATTTTGAAGTAGTATACATTACTCCATTTTCATATACGTAAATGTAATATTTTCCGTTTGGCAAATCGGTAACGATAGTCTCAGATTCACTCTTATCTTTAACTTTTAAAGTGTAAGCTGCTCCTTCGTCATTGTCATTTACCAAAATTAATTTTGCCTCATCAGAACTCATAAACAGTACGTTAGATTCGATCAAATAATTAGAGTAACCGAATTCATATGGTACACTTTCAGTTGCATTTTTAATCTGATTTAACATTTCACTAGTGATTTCTTCTTTTTCACTTGGCTCTAGTGTAGTAACAAATTTTAATGGCGTAAAATCGAATGTATAGTTTCCATTCAAATTTACTTTAACTACATTATAAGTAGCGCAATCTATCGTCATATCTAATGCAGTAGTACCACTTACTTTTTCTAATAATCTCGACGAGTTTTTATCGTACTGATTTATATCCACATTAGCACTGTAATCTAAATCTTTTAATTCTCTACCAAATAATATTAGTTCATGAGTATCGTCTACTATCTCGTAGTCGCCTAGTGCATAACTGAAATATTTTTTATCTTCGTCTATTGAATTAACCAAAGAAATGTTTTTGCCATCTATCTTGTAAGTATTAGCACTCGAGTAAGATCCTACTAAATTAGCAGACATAGAATCGTTTTTATTAGTGCTGTAACCGTTATCGAATACTTTTAAAGTATTTCCACTTAAACTGGCAGAATGCATCGATTTAGGATAAGTAAAGTCGCCAGTAGTTACTAGCAAGTAATCTTTAAATGCACTCGACAAGTTATCAGGATTTGCAAATATCCAGTTTATTACTCCATCAGTATAATCTAAGTCGATGACGAATTCTCCACCCCAATAAGTGAGAAGTAGTGAATCGGTATCTTCATAATATTCAATTCCAGAATTGTAGAAGTAATCGTCTCTCGTTATAGAATTAGTGAAATTAGGATCTATTTGTTCTAGTAATTTGTATACATCCCAGGATTTAACTATTTTTCCAGTTTCTTTATCGATTTCTATAATATAGTCTGAGAATGTATTTCGATCTCTATTTTTAGATGCTAGTATTAAATTTCCATCTTCTTTTTGATAGATGTCGTTTAGATATCCTTCTGCTACATTGTATTCATTATATATTCTGCCTAAATAGTCGATTTCTAAAACTCTCGTAGCAAGTGCATCTGTATTCATGTCGTATGTTCCTATGAGCAGGTGACCATTTTCAAGTGGCACTATGTCGTGATAATACATGTCGCTTGTGATCCATCTTAGTTCTCCATATTTATCGAAAGCAAACGACTGCATCGTAATTGGAGAAGAGATAAAGTAAATCTCATCACCTAAAGAATTATCTACTCTACTGTTTACTGTAGCTGTAGGAACATATTCGATTTCGCTAGTTTTAATAGTAAATTCGTGATTTGTTCCGTCATCTAATTCTATAACTACTTTATTTTCATAATTCTCATATAGTCCAAATACAGGAATGTAATGTTCCTTATTAGAATCATAATTTAAAGTGATGTCGTCTTCATGTTTACCTTTTACAGTAATTTTTACTTTAGTATCTTTTTCTGTTTTAAATGCGATTAATGCACTAAGGGGAGAAGATCCGTACGGATTGATGTATACTTTAGCACTATCTAATCCGTAGTCATTTTCTTCTAAATCTTTTTTTATGATTTCATCTATTTCTGCCTGATTATCTCCTTCGAGTGTCGATATGACATTATCTTGTCCACTGTGAGAAAAATTATCTTTTTTACCTAACACTAGTGCTAGTACTATTAAGGCAACTAAAATAATCAAAACGACTATAAGCAATATGATTTTCTTTTTATTCTTCATATCTTACCCCTCTATCCTATTACATATGGATCTGTTTCAGTACCCGATCCACCAGTTATTTTAGCGTTGTTTAACTGAATTGTTGGTTTAACTGAATATCTCGATGTGATTACACTATTTGTATAATAATCGTATTGAGATGTACGAGTCTTATAAGATCCACCGTACGAAATTGTTCCACTAGTTGTAACATAATATTCATATGCATTCGCTGCATTTTGTCCTCTATTATAAGTACCTGCACCTATTTCAGAACTGTAATAATCTAAGAGCCAGAATGCATTTTTAACTAGATAATTGTTATATGCACTACAGTTAGAATTATTAGTACATTTGGCTATTTCTTTATAGTCATTTAATTGTAAAAGTGCAACCTTTTTAGACATCGTACGACTGCTTAGCTTACTAGAATAATCGCTACTGTTATAGTAACTGTTAAATGTCTGACTCTGTAAATATATAAGAGATGATCCTCTATTTAAAGAGTTATAAAAATCATCCAAATATGAATCCATTGTCTTTCCTATTCCAGAACCAGCGCTATCTCCGAGTGCTACATAAACATATCTACCACTATTACAACAAGAATTATTAGTACAGTCTCCAACTTGTCCATATGGTGCATTTAAATAATTGCCATCATAAATTATTTTGACTGAATTTCCGTTTTTATAGTATATTCTAAATACTTTATTATAATATTTGACATAGTTGCCATCTTGTTCACCTTTATAATAGCATCCACTTCCACTCGAACTAGGTGTACATTCATCCGAATCTTCTATTACATCGGCTAAAGAATCGGTAACTTTATAATTTGCTTTTTGGGCACTAGGCGTTGAACCATCCGAATTAACTTTTGTAGAAGATATTGTTGCCGTTCTAGTACCAGTAGTACTAGTAGTAAATCCTTCTATTTCGTATTTAAGATTGGTCATAGAACTAGTATCAGTGTCTAGTTTAGCAGTACTTCCGTCTTTATATTTCTCTGTTATAGTAACTTTACTACTACTAGCGCCTAAAACTATATCTTTATTGTCATTTATTACTGCAGTAAACGAAATGACATCATTACTAGATGTATTTACATATACAGTTCTATTAAGTGTTTTCTCAGTATTTAAAGATGGATCTATATACGTATAAGTGATTTGATATGTTCCAGCTATTTGTGGATTTACATTACATGCAGTGACGGAAAGTTTTGCATCTTCAAAATAGTTGTCACTATAATATTTTCCACTTTCACTATTATCCATCAAATATAATTTGCTCTTAACTTCTGCATAGTTACCAAGATTTGAATAGTTTGAATCGTATAATCCTGAATATATATTATTATTACTACTACACCATGTATCAGTATTTATCTTTTCATCATAATCAACGAATAAATCTTCGGCGACTAAAGACCATGCTTTAGAATTTTTTTCTTCCTCAGATACAGGATAGATGAAGTTTATTAAACTACCTTTTTCTAGTTTAACTCTGACGATTTCATCGTCACTTATTTTAACTCCTGTTTCTGCATCTTTCAAATCTTCATCGAGTAAACCTGCATCTCTTAAATTGCCGACTGGTATATCTACATAGCCATATCCATTATAAAGACTATCTACTTCTTCTGGATTAGCAGAGACATATGCATCGGCAGCAGATTTAATTTGAGCGACAATATTGACATTTTCTTCTTCTTTATTTTTATTGAGTGATTTAATCATGTTGACTGAAAAAATACCCGCAATAACAACTAAAATTGCTATTACTACGATAATTTCTACTAATGTGAAACCCTTTTTATTTCTCATACTTACTCTCCTACTTTCTATAAATATTCTATCACAACAGAGTATAAATATCAATTTAAAAGTAATATGTTACTATCTGTAATAACTCTGTTAGTTCTATCGATATTCGGAAGCAATATTCCATAATCGCTTTCTAATTCAGTAAAATTTAAATTTAAATTTAGTATAGTATAATTATCTATATTGTTTAAAACTATATTATAAGAACTAATCTTATCATTTTTAACTATAATTGTTGACTCTACATTACTATCGGTCTTTAGGTCTATATATAAATTTTTTAATATATCGTTTATTAGATTTTTATCTTCTAATCTTGTACATTGAAGTATATCTTCATTTTTATAGCTTTCATTACACTTTTTATCTATATTGATTAAGTCATATATCTTAGAAAAAGCATTTTCTGTTTCATATACTTCATATTTGTTATTTTCTTTATAGACTAAATTAAATAAATTGCCTTTATTTATTATATAAATTCTGTTATTTGTACTGTTTGAAGTATCTAAAATCATATTAGTTCCATCATATTTTAACCCATAAAATATATTTTTTTCTTCTGAGTCCTTTGATATAGTCGAGATCGACACTTCCATTTTATACTTGTCATATGTATCAAAATCGTGTTTTATGAGCATATTTCTTAAAAGTAAGGAGATGGCTACGATTACTATGATAGCTATAACTAATATCAGTATCTTATTCTTGTAAAGTGGTTTTTTAATTTTCATATTTATATACCATCCTCCTAACTTTTTTTAATAACCTTGATGTGTATGTCATCTATGTATTCTAAATTTCTAAGAGTGCTCGCTAAAGCGTCGTCGCTTACATATATATATCGTACTTTATCACTATCGTTATTTGCTTCTATGTCATAAATGTCTAAAGCATAACTTCCTAGTACTAAATTATTTTGTGAATTCAATTCGATTTCATCTATTCCGTTTTCTATATCATTCGTATAAAATGCATAATCACCGATATTTAAAACGTTCACCATTATTTTAACATTTTTAATATTTTGAACTTTATAAAATGCATAACTGTTTATTGTTTCTATAGTACTTTCAATAGTAATTTCAGATGTATCTAACATAGTAGGAACTTTTAATAAAGTTTTCATATCGCTAGAATATAGAACTCCATCTTTTGAAGTGTAACTCGGATTATTAGATACTATAAATTCTTTAACTTGAAAATTGTTAAAATTTGTATCTAAATTTAATTCTTGTATTGTAGATGGTAAATTAACCGTTACCTTTTTAGCATTTCTCGCCATATCTAGAGAATTAGTAAAAGCGTTTTCTCCAAGTTCTAAAGTACCTTCTGCAATAGTTATAATTTCATTTTGATAATTAGATGGACACTTGATTAAAGTATTACCATTATACAAAATTCCATCTAGTGAATAGTAATTAGCATTGCCTTGTACATTTATCGATTTTAGATTATATGTTTCGTCAAAAGCATTTCCACTTAAATTGGATACATTTGCATACAGTTCTATATTTTCAAGGCCACTACCTCTAAAAGCATAGTCTCCAATACTTACTAAAGATTCTGGTAGATCTAATGAAGTTAGGTATAAATCATATTCAAAAGCGCCTTCACCGATAGTCAATAGACGGGTGTTTTTACTGAATGAAACATCTGTTAGATTGTTACAATTTGACAAAGAATAATTTCCGAGATTTTCTAAACTGCTAGGTACTTCAAACGAATTTAAATATTGGTTATCCCTAAATGCCGAATTGCCAATTACTTTAATTGAAGCTTCTTCACTAAAATTAACGGTAGTCACATTTGTATTACTAAATGCATACTCTCCTATTTCGGATAAACTACTAGAAAAATTTACGCTTTCTAAATTAGAATTCATAAAAGCATAATCGCCTATGATATCAAGTTTTGTAAGGCCATTTAAATCGATATCGGTTAAGCTAGAATCGTAAAATGCATAGTCTCCGATATATTCGATATCTTCGCCTAGTAAGACATTTTTTAGACTGTTCATTTGATAAAATGCATATGGGCCTATATTTGTAATACCATTTCCTATATAGACATCTGTAATTTTATTTCGATATTCGCTGTACCAAGGGGCATAAAACCAATTCCCTCCAGTATCTGTAGACATCGTAAAATCGAGCATGTCACCATTACCATATAGTTTTAACGTATATGTTTTATCATCTCCACTTATATATTTGTTGTTATATAAGACTGCGACGACATCTTCACTATTATCTTTTCCAATATAATAGATCTCTTCTGGAGTATATTCTGCTGAAATTATATTGTTAGTTGTTATTTTAGGATTTCCTAAATAACAATTGTTAAATACTCTATTTTCTTTAAAAGTTATATCAAAATTTCCAAAAGCTAAGCTCTCTAGACTTATAACATATGAGTAACCATCACTAACTCTGGAAGGACTACTGACTGATGTGATTTTGGCTACACTTGGATTACTTATCGTAAAATCTGTCGCACTTAAGTTTTGGCTTTCTCTTATATCGCTCCCGGCATCTGTACATTTTAGAGTAAGATACGACGTTGTACCAATCGATATGCTAGATAAATTATTCGTAAATGTACAAACTGGCTTTGTCGTATCTGTAGAGTTGCCATAAAAGGTAGTACCCGAATTTTCTTGAGTTAATGTAACTCTCGCTCCAGGAGCATACACACTAACTTTACTATCTTTAACTGTACTCCAGCCTACTACTTCAAATTCACTAGAAGTATATATTTCAGGCATTATTACTTGACAGCTTTTGCTAGAACCAGTAGTTGTGCAAGATACATTATTTTGTCCGATACTATTCGTATAACTTCCCTTTTCTAAATTCAATGAAAAAGTATTACCTTTAACATTTACTATATATGTTTTAGTACCACAGAACTCACCTTTAATAGTAATCGTCGCAGTACCTACACTGTTTCCAGTTACTACGATTGTCTTTTTGAGTGAAAGATTAATACCCTCTCTGTACCTATTAGAATTTTCTACTGTAACACTTGCAATACTAGGATCTGACGAAGTCGCAGTTATTTCACCAGTTGCGCTTATAGTTGCATCGAAGGATAAGCTTTTTCCGACATTTACTGTTCCACTACTTCCGCTTAATTCTAATGAATATATGTAATAATTGAACGATGCAATTTTGTTACCGTTATTCTCTCTTACTTCTATTCGTGTTCTTCCCGTATTAAATCCTGGATTATATCCGATAGGTTCTTCACCAGAAACAACTGATCTTTTTTCTACTGTCAAAGCATTTCCACTCAAAGTAGCTTCAGCTAAATACCAGTTTTCGATATCTTTGACAGTGAGCAATCCCATATTTTTACCTGTAACGTTTAAAGTGGAAATTACATTACTAGAGTTTTTCTCGTTGCATACTGTACTTACTTCATTTCCGTTGCCATCTACTATTTGCACAGATGTTGGAAGAACTTTGACCGTTATCGAATCGATTCCTCCATCATCGCTAGAGACGCTTATGCGCACATCGTCACTTTCAACACTTTGAGGAACTACTTCTAATGTTGTACCATTTATTAGGCAGCTTGCCGATTCTGGTTTATTCGAAGAACATTGTAAAGTATGGCTACTACCATCTAATATGATTTCTGTTTTAAAATTTTCTCCTCCCAAATACACTGTTCCACTGTGTTCTTTTAAACTTAGGTTAGAAACGGTTATTTCTTTTATTATTTCACCGCAGTTTGAACCCTTTATTATAACTTTAGCAGTACCGACTCCTTTAGCTTTAATGCTAAAAGACTTTTCTCCTTCTCCTAAAGTAATCGAACTTGCTTCTTCGTTTTGAGTGCTCGTAAACGATAACACATTGGGATTATCAGTCGTAACAGTTATAGTACCAGTATCACTATAATCTAAAGTAACATTTGCACTCTTGTTTATGACTAAGTTATCTGGAATTTCACTAGAAGAAAATTTATAGACATAATTAGTGAGTTCTATCTCGTTATTTCCATTAGTTTCCTTAATCGTAAGTTTTCCAGTTCCCGTAGTATTTCCACCAGTAACATATAAAACATTATCTTTAAAAGTTCCATCTAATATGTCTTTATCACTACTCGTTACGCTGACAGTTCCTATATTTAAACCGTTTATCTGAACAGTCTTAGTTGTTCCACTCAGCATACATACATTGTTTTCGCTCTCATCTATAGTAAAGTCGGTATCATATAATTTTAAAGTGTAAGTCTTAGAAAGAGTATAATTTTTACCCCCCGAAGTATAGTTTCCACGAAGAGTTATCTCGACTTCTTCACCATCCGATAGTGCGGAATCGTATGTGCTTGCAGGCGTAATCGTAAGTGCACTGTTTCCAGAATTTATATTGCAACTAGCTAAATCTTCATTAGATGAAGAACAACTAAAACTTACAAAGTTACCACTCTTTATTATGTTTACAGTTATGGGACTGCCTCCTATATAACCAGTTCCACCAATAGAGTTTAGATTTAATGTGTTTTCACCACTTACAGCGATATCTTTGCAAGAATAACTATCCCCTTCTACATAAGATGCATATACACTTACATTCGCGGGATTATAACAGAGAAGTATGTTGCCTGTTAAAGCTTCATTAGTGACTGGATCTATGATGCCATCGGTATCGTTTTCTCCGTCCATATAACCGTTATTTATTAGTTTACTTATCGACACTGTACATTTATTTTTAAGTTCATTACTAGAAGTCGAACCCAAACAATTCTGATAATCGTTTATTAAATCGTTTCCATAGTTAGAAGCAGCAGTTTCGATAGTTTTAATCTTAGATTCCCTTAAAGACTCCTTCGAATTTCCAGCTATATTAGTTATATTAGGGACTACTAACAATATTATGATAGATAAAATTGCGATAACTGCGATAAGTTCAATTAAAGTGAATCCTCTTTTATCTCTCACTATCAATCCCTACTCTCTTATAGTAATTATAATATATAGTTTTAAAAAAAACAAGATACGTGAGTATCTCGTTATTCTATTATTCCGTATATATTTATGTCATATATATTTCCGTTTTTATCAGACATCGGCACCTTTATCTCTACAAAATTATTTAATTTTTCTAATTTTACATAACCGTCTCTATCTAGTATAACGTCATCGGGTACTTCTCTAACGACATTGGTAACTCTCTCTGTACTCGTAATATTTTCTGTATAACCTGCTTCATAACTATAACTAATGTAAAATTTGTTATTTTCAAAGTATACCCTCAATACTTTTGTAATGTTTTCACTCAAATTAGTCGTCCTAAAAGTATTAAACTCAAGTACAATGGCGTCAGTATTCTCTTTTCCATTGACTATTTCATATTCGGCACTCTTTAACCCATAATTTTCTATATCGTTTCCGATAGCCTTTATGATATTGCTAACTAGAATATCGTAATCAGCTTGTATTTTACTCTGATTATAAGTAGTTCTAACTTTTAAAAACAGTGTCATCAAAAATATCAAAACGATCGATATAAGCACTATACTTACAATTATTTCGACCATACTCATGCCTTTTTTATTTAGTCTCATATTACCCTCTACTTCCAAATCTCAAAGATGCATACTCATATATAGGTATATCTGTTTCATTATTCTCTTCTTCATACATGACTACTATTCTAAATGCACTTTCGTTAGTAGGATCTAATGATTTTATGTAGTTTTGAGTCGTCGCTTCAAATCCAGTCAAATCGTTAGAATTTATACTATTCGTATCCCAAAGCATTATATATACAGCTTCTACTTTTAAAAATTTAAACAGATCATTCTCATAATTTCCAGTTATGTTGTCACTATAACATTTATTATTATCTATACTGTTTCTGCATACTACATAATAAAGTGAAGAGTTATATTCGCTTTCTGGAATCACACTTTCCAAATAATTTCTAACTATATTCGTCTTATATATGTATTCAGTATTATCGTAAAGAGATTTCTTCTTAACTTTAACGAGCAAATTGCTATAAGAAGAATAGAGCATTACTAAGATTACACAGAGTACCATTATTACGACAATTGTCTCTAATAAAATAAAACCTTTTTTCATAATCATACTCTCCAATCGATGTTACACTTTATATTACTCGTAATAGAATTTATGACGAATGTATAATAATCTCTCGAATTGATAGTCTCTTTTATCATACTCGTATTGTTTATAGGTGTATTATCCTCACTAACACACGAAACTGTATAGTTATTATAACCCGTAAAAGGACTAAAACGAATACTTACAGACGTACCACTTTCGATGTTTTCTTCTTTTATAAAACTTATCGTGCCATCGAACCAGTCGATATTGTTATCGATCCACTCTTTTGCTGGGATATATCCACTACCGTAACTAGCGGTGAGATTGATGAGCATAACGTTAGAAAAGTAAGACTGTCCGGTATATGAAAAAGAGCCAGAGTCTCCGAGGACAAATTTTGTACTCATATCATTTTTAGATTCATAAATATTCGAATCTCTAGTCCACACTTTATTATCGTTATTAGTCATGTGGATAGTGCCATCGCTGCTGTTATCTACATATGTATTTAGCGGTATATTTGGATTGTTATGAGAATATTCAACCGAATAATAATAAGTACTATTACTTAGGATATTTATATTTTGATATACATATGAAT
>CALVPA010000021.1 GCA_944350395.1 uncultured Bacilli bacterium | reverse complement strand
AGAGTTACTTTAGGATCGATTCCATGGCACTGGGACAATTTGAAAGAACTATAATCATCGTAGATGACGAAGCAGAATTATCTTATATCGAAGGATGTACAGCGATGAGCTACTCTGTAAACTCACTTCATGCGGGAGTCGTCGAAATATACGTAGGCAAAAATGCCCACGTCAGATATTCTACGATACAAAATTGGAGTAAAGACGTCTATAATCTAGTCACAAAAAGGGCGATAGTCGAAGAAGGCGGGCTCATGGAATGGGTAGACGGAAATGTCGGTAGCAATGTCACGATGAAGTATCCGAGCTGCATTTTAAAAGGCGATGGTGCAAGAGGTAATTCGATAAGCATCGCCTATGCTAAAGAAGGACAAGTCTTGGATGCTGGTGCTAAAATGATACATTTAGGGAAGAATACTAAGAGCAAAATCATTTCCAAATCGATTTCATCAAACGGAGGTATTGCAAACTATCGGGGTGACGTTAACATAACTAAGTATGCTACTAATTCCCACGCCTTCGTAAAGTGCGATACGATCATACTGGATGACGAATCTAAAAGCGATACATATCCAGTCAACATCGTATCTAACACGTCTTCCACACTAGAACACGAAGCGAGTGTATCTAAGATAAGCGAAGAAAAACTATTTTACCTAATGAGCAAAGGTCTTAGTGAAGAATCGGCTAAAGAACTCATAATCGCAGGATTTATCGACGACTTTAAAAGAGAACTACCTATGGAATACGCAGTAGAATTAAATAGACTACTTAAAGAAATATAATCATAAATAATAAAATAGTAAACATAATATATTTTAGAAAGAGGAGACTATGAAATACGAATGTTTTGAAAACGATTGTTACAATCTATATACTATTAAGACTAATAAATTTAACAGTTGTCACTTAGAAGTAATATTTAGAAATAGATGTACTAAGGAAAATGTGACTTATCTAGCACTGCTTTTTGATATGTTAATGGAAAATTCGAAAGATTATCCTACTAGGAAAGAACTTGTAAGAAAAGAGCAAGACTTATACAATACGAGCATATACTCGGTTAACTCTAGAGTAGGCGGATTAGAACTTACAAACGTAGTTGCAAATTTTTTAGATCCGAAGTTCATGGATGAAAACTCACTAGAAGAAATAATAAAACTTGTATTCTCACTGATATTTAACCCAAATGTCGAAGTAGATGAGTTCGACGAAGATACTTTTAACAGGGTTAAATCGAGACTATCCAAAGAGATCGATAGACTAAAGGAAGACCCAAAACAGTCTAGTATTTTATCTGCATTAAGAGAGATCGATAAGACTAGTCCAAGATGCTTTAATTCGAGTGGAGATGCTGAAATATTAAAAGATATTACTCCAAAAAAACTTTATAAATTTTATAAAAATGTATTAGAAAATAGTCTAGTAGACATCTACATTGTCGGTAATCTAGATATGAAATCTGTAAATAAACTTATAAAGAAATATGCACTATTTACGAGCATTAAGACTGAAAAAGTAAATCTTTATCTAGACGAAATAACTTCTAAGAAAACTATGAGTGCATCTAGACAAAATTCGTTAACTCAACTAAACGTAGTCCAAGTCTACAGTCTAAAAGAACTAGATAGCTGGGAAATAAACTATGTAATGCCTATTTTTAATCTCCTTTGGGGCTCTGGTTCACTCGAGAGTAAACTATATAAGACCGTGCGCGAAGAGAATTCACTATGCTATAACATCAGCACGTTCTATCAAAAATACGATAGAAACATAATACTACACACGGCAATAGACAAAGAAAACTATAATAAGGCTCTAAAACTGATCAAAGGTTGTATGCAAGATATGTGTAAAGGTAACATCAGTGAAGAAGAATTATCTAACATTAAAGAAATGGTAATAAACAGTTTAAATCTTATATACGATAGTCCTAATAGGCTAGTGGACAATTATTTATTTTCTAATTTAGCATCACTACCAGATATAGAGAAGAGAATAGATGAATTTAATAAAGTCTCTATTAAGGATTTAATCGCCCTATCTAAAAAAATCAATCTAGTTTTGAACTATAAGGAGGGAGAATAGCCCGTGGAAAAGATCAAATATAAAGGCATAGATGAAGTCGTATATTACGAGAAACTCTCTAACGGTTTAGAAGTGTACATGAACCCATCCGAAACGGCAAAAAACTTTTACATAACTATCAGTACTAGATTTGGAAGCATCGATACAGAGTTCAAGTTCGAAGGCGATAAAAAGTTTACAAAAGTTCCAAACGGCACAGCCCACTTCTTAGAACACCAACTATTCCAAGAAGAAGGGGGACACACTGCCTTTGAATATTTTGCAAAACTCGGTAGTTCAGTAAACGCTTATACATCTTACGATGTGACTTGCTACGAAGTAATCGCATCTAAAAACTTTAAAGAAAATTTGACTATACTTCTAGATTACGTCCAAAACCCAGTATTTAAGTCTCAAAGTGTAAATACAGAAAAAGGAATAATCAAAGAAGAAATTAAGATGTACGACAACATGCCAAACGCTGCTTTAGAATACGGCATAGAGTACAATTTAAATCAAAAAGACAACCACAAATACTTAATAAGTGGTACAGAAGAAGATATCAAAGGAGTCACTCCAGAAGTATTGAACGCTTGCTACGACGCCTTTTATCAGCCTAACAATATGTTTATGATAATCACGGGTAACTTTAAACCATTAGAAGCTCTCGGAATCATTAAAAACAATCAAAATTCGAAAGAATTTCCTCCATATAAGAAAGTTATAAGGAAGAGAGAAAAAGAGCCTCTAAAGGTCGCAAAAGAGTATGAAACTAAAGCGATGGATGTGAGTGTTCCTAAAATCAAAATAGGTTATAAACTGAGTAAAAAGAACTTTACTGGATATTCAGATCTTCTCATAAAGACATACTTAGATGCAATACTAGCGATAAAATTCGGGTCATCTAGTGACCTTTTAGAGAGATTTACAAAAGATAACCTAGTCACATGGGATATTTACACAGCCCGTGAGATTAGAGATGACTACATAGTCATATACATAGGTTTAGAAAGCGAATACCCTGATGAAGTGATAGAACTCATACGCGAAGAATTAAACGATTTAAAGATCACTAAGGAAGAGATAAATAGACTTAAGAAAGTAGACATTTCTAACTTTATTTTACACTTTAACGACATAATAACTACTCAAGAAG
>CALVPA010000020.1 GCA_944350395.1 uncultured Bacilli bacterium | reverse complement strand
GACTATTATACTAAGTTTGGAGAAGAAGCTTATGAAAACTTTTTAAAGAAATTAGAGCCTGCAATGTTAAAGGAATACGGAGAACCTTTTTCTATTGAAAATCTTAGAATAATGGAAGCAGAGTTTGTAACCTTTAATGCGAGACTAAATGAAAAGAGTAAACTTAAAGCTAAGGAAACTTCTACTAAACAATAAGTTTTACTACGTTGTATTAATTATCAGTCTAATTTACTGTTTTATTAACTTAAATGCAGTTAAAACGTCTATTTATAACGTTAATAATAAAGTATTTGAGGGAATGCTAGAAAGTTATTCTGTAGACGGAAATAAACTTACATTTACTGTTAAAAATGAGGAAAAACTAAAGTGTAATTATTATGTAGAATCTTTAGAAGAACTAGAATACTTAAAGAATAATTTGAAACTGGGTAGTAACCTTAAAATTGAAGGAAAACTCAGTACACCGTTAAATAATACGATTCCAAATAATTTTAATTATAAAAAATATCTTTATTATCACGATATATTTTATACATGTGAGGCATCTAAGATAGATATCGAAAGCGGAGATACAAACTTGTTATACGATATAAAAAATAAAGTTATTTCTAGAATAAATTCATTTGAGAAAGTAAGTAACTATTTGCTCACCTTCATAATAGGCGATAAATCTTATCTAAGTGAAGAAGCGATGGACGCCTATAGGGATAACGGTATTACCCATCTTTTTGCTATTTCAGGTATGCACATAGGACTGTTTTCAGCATTACTACTTTTTCTTTTGAAAAAGGTAAAACTTACAGAGAATAAGAGATATATTATCGTTATTGCATTTATTTGGTTTTATGCTTTTTTAACTGGATTTGCTCCAAGTGTCCTTAGAGCTGGTCTATTATTTACTTTGCTCACTTTAAATAAAGTGTTTTATACAGAAGTAAAGACTTTAAATGTTTTATTGTTAACTGGGAGTATTTTATTATTTGTTAAACCGGAGATTATCATGGATATAGGATTTCAATATTCATTTCTCACGACTTTTGGACTAATGTACTCGGGTAGTGCACTAAGGAAACACAAAGTTTTAGGTACTAGCGTTATTGCTATGCTATTTAGTTTGCCGATCACTATTAATAATTTTTATACTTTTAACTTATTAAGCATTTTGATAAATGTAATTTTCGTGCCATTCGTATCGGTCGTAGTGTATCCTCTCTGTCTTTCGACATTTATATTTAAATTTTTAGAACCTATCACTTATATAGTTCTTACCATTATGGAATATTTAAATAACCTTTGTTCAAGTATATCGGTGTTCAAAGTTGTAATTCCAAAGCTCAGTATCTTTGTAATTATTATTTATTATTTGATACTTTTCATTTTTATAAATAAAAAATATAAAATTTGTGTATTTCTTTTATTTACTATTATATTTTTAAATAAAATTAAACCTTATATAGATAGTAACTATTATGTAGAGTTTTTAGATGTAGGGCAGGGTGACTCTATTTTAATTAGAAGTCCACATAGTGAAGAAGTCATAATGATAGATACCGGCGGTAAAATGAAATATGAAGTAGAGAAGTGGAAAGAGACTAAAGGTTATAACATTTCCAATAATACAATAACGTATCTATATAGTCTTGGAATAACTAAAATAGATTTGTTAATTTTAACTCATGGAGATGCGGACCACTTAGGAGAAGCGATGAATATCATAGAAAAAATTAATGTTAAAAATGTAAAATTAAATGAAGGGAAATATAATTTTGGTGAACTGGAAATCATAGATTCTGGTACAAACGTTGTAGAAGATTATAGCGGTAAACTAAATTTAAAAATTTTAAAAACTGATGTAGAAAATGATGAAAACAGTAATAGTATAATAATTTACCTAGATATCTTAAATACAAAGATACTTTTGATGGGAGATGCACCAAAGGATAAAGAACTAGAAATTTTGGATAAATACGACTTAGAAGATATAGATATAGTAAAACTTGGTCACCACGGGTCAAAGACAAGTAGTAGTGAGACATTTTTAAATGCGATTAATCCGAGAATTGCTATAATCAGTAGTGGTCGTAACAACAAATTTAATCATCCAAATAAAGAAACTATAGATACTTTAGAAAAATTAAACATAGATTACTACAACACTCAAACATCCGGTACAATAAGCTTTAAAATTAGCGATAATGGTGTAACATTTAAAGAACAAAAACCATAAAATATTTTAGCCACTATATAGTGTTTAAATATAAGATAATTATCGTAAAGCGAACTTGTACCTAAGTTCGTTTTATGTTATATTTATGTCGTTAGGAGTACGGATTATGAACTACTTGATATACGGGAATAGTTATAGATTATTAGATGATGAAATAAAAAAAATTATTCAAGATAAAAAATATACATCTTATTATTTGAGTGAAGTACCCGTGCAAGACATATTAGAAGACATATCTTATAATTCTATGTTTGACGATGAGAAAATCGTGATAATAAGGGAATTTGAAAGCTTGTTTCAAGGAAAAAAAGATAACACAGATGCGATTAAATCGCTATGTGAATACTTAAAGAGTCCTATTGAAACTACTACGCTAATATTTTTAAGTAAAGATAAGATTAATGAGCGTACTAAGCTTAACAAAGAACTACTCTGTAAGCTTAAAATCGTTAATACTCCAATAATTACTAAATCGTACGAATTAGCAAAAGTATTTGGTGAAACGATAAAAAAAGAAGATTATGGAATATCGCAAAATGCACTTAATATTTTTTGTGAAAAGTGCAGTTCTAATTACGACATCGCCTACCAAGAATTTAACAAATTAAAAGAGATTAAAAATGGGAATAGGTTAATAACTGAAGAAGATATCGAAAAGTACGTATCTAACTACAACATCGTGGATTCATTCGGCTTTAAAGATGCAGTAGTTAATAAAAATATAGAAAAAGCGAAAGCAATGCTCGATGATTTAGAGTCTTCTAAAATGGAATTAGTGCCTCTCGTAGTCATGCTTGCTAAAGAGTATGAGATGATCTATAACGTCAAAGCTCTCGCTTCTAAGAAGATGACTAATGATCAAATCAGCGAGCATCTCGGTGGAATGCATCCGTATAGAGTTAAACTTTTAAGGGAGACATCTAGAAAGTATACAGAAGAAGAGTTAAAAAAAGATATTCTCTACTTGTGCAATTTAGATTTAAAATTAGTGAGTCAAGATAACTTAGGTTATGCCGAATTAAAAAAGTTTTTACTCGAATTATAAAAGAGTTACTATTCTTTCTTTAGTAACTCTTTTATCTTATCCGTATTTTTAAAATTGAGTTTAGATACTAGATAAAGTTCTTTTTCGCCATATTTTATTGCGAAGTCTTTGCCGAACTCATCTACAGAAGTACCAGCACCCTTAGGTATTTCCATGCCGTATTTTTTAGATAATTTATCCATCTCTTTTAAGAATATGTATCTGCTTATTATGCTAGATACAGCAACGCTCAAACACTTATCTTCTGCATGAGGAGTAAATGTAATATTCGTAACCTTGTCTTTTACCTCAGATATGTGTTCGAAATATTTTGGTATAAGTGCGAACTGATCGACGACTATGTATCTATACTCATAATTATCTTTTTTTAGAAGTGCACTTAAAACTTTATTGTGTAAGATTGCTTTTACTTTGTTCATGTTAGTAATACCTGCACGATTATATTCTTCTGGAGTAAGCGTATAGGATACGAAAGGTACTTTTTTTGCAATTATTGGAGCTATTTCGAGAAT
>CALVPA010000019.1 GCA_944350395.1 uncultured Bacilli bacterium | reverse complement strand
CTTTTTGTGATAGCATAGCGTTACTTTTTTGAAAGGGGTAATTGTTGATGAAAAAAGTAAGTCCTGAAGAGGAACAAAGTATATTATTATATAGAAATCATAACATTTCTGAATGGAGAGAAAAATGTCTTATATTGAGTGACACTGAAAAGCAAGCGATTCTCCACGATTTAGAGGAAGGAATTGATAGTCCGCTAGTAGAACTAGTTAAAATGCCTTTTCCAAAATTTGCCGAAATATATTATAGAAGATTTGAAGGAGCTAAAAAGTATTTAGATATTCCAGGATTTGGTTATAAGTTATATATTATGAGGGATTCATCACTTAAGATGATTAACGCGATAATTAAAAATCCTAAAGCTACATGCGATAGTCTTGTAAAAAAATTACATACATCATATGATTCAAAAGAAACGATTGAATTGTTAGAGACTCCTTTGGAACAAATATCAAAATTAAATTGTTCAAATAGAAGCAAAACGAGTTATGAAATCAAACTTGCTTATATAATGCAATATATAGATAAAGAAGAAGCTGAAAGGTTAAAACTATCTGGATTTACTTTCTATAAAAATGGAGAATATAGAGGTTTTGATCTAGAAGGCAAATTAGATTCATTAAATGAGTGTGTAAGAATAATAATTTGCAGAACATTAGGTTTGTATGGAGGTTATAAAAAATCCGGTTCTGAGATTGCTACAGAACTAAAAATACCATCTGGAAAAGTTAATACTTTAATAAATTATGTACTACCATCATTTTCTAAAAGCACAGGAGAACTTCGCAATAAAATAGGATATATTGATAGACCATATGAATCAGGAGAATCTAGAGAATATAGTAACCGTGAATATAGGGATTTAGATTTAAATCTTCAAATTATGTTTATATATGAAAATATGCTTTCCGAAGAAGAGAAAAAGATTTTATCTACTCGCAGTAATAAGGAAATGAGAATTTATATAGCAAAAAAATATATCTATGATACAAATGAACAAGTTGCAAGAAACCTTACAGTAATACCTGAACAGGTAGCATCAATAGATACTGATGGAGAAAAGAGAATATAATAGTGATCTGTTTTTACAGATTACTTTTTATTTGATATGAATAGTATAATGTAGTATAATTGTACATATGAAGAGGTGGCTAATTTGAAAAGATTTTACAAAGAAAATAGAGTTTTTGTAATTTTGATGGGGATAGCTTTAGTATGTATCGCAATCATATTCGGTATGATGGTGTGGTATATAATTAACAGTAATACAAAAGATGTATATGGAAATAGATTAGATGGCATTGAGGATGTAGAAATCGACGACAAGATGAAGACAGACATGGAATCGAGTATAAGTGAAATGGAAGGTGTACAGGATGTCACTATAAATTTGCACGGTAAAATAGTTTATTTCGATATAGATTTAGTGAATGAAGCTACTGTCGATGAAGCTAAAAACATATCGATTAAGTGTCTAGATTTTTTTGAAGAAGAATATTTAAATTTTTATGATTTACAATTTATTATAACCAAATCAAAAGTAGAAGATTCAGAAGATGTATTTCCTATTTTAGGTTACAAGAAAGCTTCTGCGACAACGATTACTTGGTCTAATAATGCTAAGTAGGTGTAGTATGAAAAAGAAAAAAAATGTTGCAATAGTAGTTTTGATTGCTATACTAGCTATAATTGGCACTAGTATCGTAGTCTACAGATTACTTCAAGATGAAAATCAGTTGACTGTCTCTGAAAAGAGATATATTACTGAGAATAAATCAAATTTGATAAGCATAAATGTACTCAATAATTCTAATGTATTCGGAAGTGCTGGTATAGGTGTATTTTACGATTACTTAGAATCGTTTGAAAAAGAAAATAATTTGACTTTCAATATAGTCACAAAAAATATAGATGACTCCGTTAGTGGTCTATCTTTAACAAAAGGACATGTAGTGCCAGCTAACTCTACTGTATTTTATGTAGATCATTATGTTTTGGTCGGAAAAGAAAAAGTATCTATGTCAAAGATTAGCGATGTAAAAGATACAATTGGAATTTTAAATAGAGATGTCGATGTAGTTAAACCATATCTTTCAAATTATTCACTAACTTTTAA
Source organism: uncultured Bacilli bacterium (assembly GCA_944350395.1). GTDB lineage: Bacteria > Bacillota_I > Bacilli_A > RF39 > UBA660 > RUG11867. The sequence continues at coordinate 18,176 of CALVPA010000019.1, read as the reverse complement.
AAATTATGAAAGTAAAAACGATCTATTGACTGGATTACAAAACGGTGATATCAAATACGTGTTAGTACCTATGATGGAATATTTAGACTCGATTTTAGATAATTTATATTCCATCGAATATCATCTAAGCGACATCAAAGATTATTATTATATGATAAACAGCGATGATGAAATGTTATCTTCTATCATGAATAAATTTTTTAACAAATGGAGTGAAGAAAAATTTCAAGTTTCTTTAGATGAAAATGAATATGAACTATTTATAGATAAACTTAAAATAACTGAAAAAGAATTGGATGTTATAAATAATAAAGAATACAATTACGGTTTCATTGATAATGTTCCATATGACGTTAAAACGGGAGGAACATACGGTGGAATAATGAATGTATATCTAGAAAAATTTACTGAATTTAGTGGAATTGTTTTCAATTATAACGAATATAGTAAATATTCTAAACTCATAAGTGCTATAAACAATGGTAAAGTAGATTTATTTGCGAATTATTACAGTTTAAATACGAGTTTGACCGTTATAGATTCACTTTATAATGTCGATATAAGTTTCATCATGAATAACGGTGACAATAGAAGTTTTCAGAGTTTTGAATCTATTAAAAAAGAAACAGTGTACGCAGAAGAAAACTCATTAATAAGTGAATATCTTAAAGGACAAGGACTCGATGTAGTTACATATAAAAATGATAAAGAGTGTAAGAAACTATTAAAAAACGATAATATCGTAGCAATGGATAGATACAATTATTTATTATTTAAAGAGGAAAATGATTTACCGATTAATGAAAGATTTAGAATTAGTCCTAAGTTGACATACGATTTCGTATCAAATAACGATACTATGTTCAATAGACTATTTACTTACTATATAAGTACACTCGATAAAAACCAAGTAGTGTATGAAGGATTATACGATTATGAGAACACAGTAAAGTCTGGAACAATCATTTATAAAATTACTAAATATGCATTTATACTCATATTAATAGTGTTTGCAATTTCGTTTACTATGTATAAATTTAGTAAGAAAGTTTTTATAAGAAAAAAGATTAAAAGAGCAGATAAGATTAAATATATCGATATGCTTACATCTCTTAAGAACAGAAACTTTTTGACTGAGAATTTACCGATTTGGAACCAAAATACTATTTATCCTCAAGCAATAGTCGTTATTGATTTAAATGAAATACAAAGTTTAAACGATACTTATGGATATAGTGAAGGTGATAAACAGATTCAATCTGCGGCAAATGCACTTATAAAAACACAGCTAGATAACTCTGAAATAATGAGAACTGACGGAAATGAATTTACTGTCTATCTGATAGGATATACAGAAAAGCAAATACTAAGTTACATAAAAAAATTAAACAAAGAATTTAAAAATTTACCACATGATAAAGGTGCAGCAATCGGCTTTAGTATGATAGAGGACGATTTAAAATTAATAGACGATGCGATAAATGAAGCTACTGAGAGAATGAAAGAGAATAAGGGATTATTGCAGGGTGATAAAAATGAGGAAAAGTTATAAACGCTTTTTTTCTAACCTAATTGAAGTTTTAAATAGACCTGAAATGGCAGTGTTGCCGGGGCAACTTGCCTTTTTCTTCATTTTATCTCTCGTTCCTACGATAACGATAATCGGTTATATCGCTTCTTTTTTAAATATATCTTTAAACGATGTAATAAACTATTTGAATATAAATATGGATGAATCTATAATTTCACTTTTGACTCCAGTTGTCGAAAATACTGGTTTTCATTTCGGATTACTCGTACTTTTAATCGTCGGCATTTACTTAGCTAGCAATGGAACAAGTTCTATAATAGTCAGCGCTAATAACATTTATGGAATAAAGCAAAAGAGCTTTTTAGAAAGAAGAATTAAAGCAATAATAATGGTTTTTGTAATCATTATGCTCTTTCTATTTATACTTATAGTACCGATATTTGGAAACTTTATATTAAATTTATTCGAAAGGGTGACTGGTTATTACGAAGTGTATAATTGGATAAGTTTTTTAAAAACACCATTTTCATGGCTAGTTATATTTTTATTTATAAAAGTTTTATATACGATAGCGCCGGATAAACAGATATCGAGTGCTCACGTAACTGTAGGAGCTTTATTTACCTCGATAGGATGGATGATTGCAACTGAAATTTATCTATATTACGTAAAACACTTTGCACACTATACTCTTTATTATAGTGGACTATCAAACATCGCAATTTTGATGATCTGGTTATATATACTAGCATATATATTTGTAATCGGTATGGGAATAAACTATAAAGAAGAACCATATGAGATAGAAAGAACATTAGAAATAGAGAAAATGAGACTTGCCAAAAAAAACCATAATAAAAAGTAAGGCAAATAATAAAATAAAAAAGTACACACGAGTATTATTTAGTGTACTTTATAATTTCGATCGACTTACTAAACAATAGTATTAGAATTAGTCATTGAAAAATAATACTTGAGAACCTAATTTTAGGTTCTTTTTTTATCTTCCAACTCCAATTTTTTCGAATACTTCTTGTACTTTTTTCTTACAAATTTTTTCAACCTTTTCGTTGCTCTCATCGAGTATGCGTGGTATTTCGCCACTTTCTACTATTTCACGATACTTCTTTTGCAAATCCTCTAAAAATTCGCATACTGCATCGGCAACTTTGCTCTTAAACTCACCATACTTACTGTTTGCAAATTCTTCTTCGGCTTCTTTCATAGTTTTATTTTTAAGTGAAGTATAGATCACTAAAAGATTTGAAATTCCCGGTTTATTTATGGGATCATATATGACTTTATTGTCGCTATCTGTAACTGCAGACATAATCTTTTTTCTAGCACTTTCTGCGCTCTCTAATAACATTATTACGCCTTTACCAGTCTCATCGCTCTTACTCATTTTCTTAGTTGGATTTTGTAAATCGTATATTTTAGCACCTTCCTCTGGAATGATAGGTTCTGGCAATTTAAAAGTTTCACCATATCTATTGTTAAATCTTGTTGCCAAATTGCGTGCGAGTTCTACGTGCTGTTTTTGGTCGATTCCAGTTGGAACGACATCTGCATCATATATTAATATATCGCTTGCCATGAGTACTGGATATGTGAACAGTCCACAAGATATAGCCTCACCATTTTTTCCCTTAGATTTATCTTTAAACTGAGTCATTCTAGAAAGTTCGCCCATGTAACTGTTGCACTCTAATACCCATGATAGATTAGCGTGATATAGGTTTTCTGACTGAACAAATATTGTCGTTTTCTTAGGATCTAATCCACTTGCTAAGTAAATTGCCAATATATCGTGAATTCTCTTTTTCAATTCTTTCGGATCGTTGTATATTGTAAGTGCGTGTAAATCGGCGACGAATACGAACGATTCATACTTTTTTTGCATCTCTACAAACTGTCTAATCGCCCCTATATAATTTCCTAGAGTCAAATCTCCAGTTGGTTTAATACCTGATAATAATCTCTTCATATGTTCACCTCTTAAAGTATTTTAACATAAAATGTATAAATTTGATATAATATTCCACAATAAAGTTAAAGGAGCAGATTATGAAAAAATTCTTTAAAATATTTAGTATATTGTTGTGCGTTACTATTCTTTCTGGATGTATGGGCTCAATGGGGCCATCTGAAAAGACAGAAGAAATGTTAAATAGGTACATTAAAAATGACCAGAGTATCATGGACGAATTAGATGAATATATCGGTAAACAGGACTTGACAGAAGAACAAAAAGAGAGATACAAAGACATTATTAAAAATGAATACTCTAGCATAAAGTATGAAATTAAAAATGAGACTATAGACGGAGATGCTGCAACAGTAGAAGTATCTATCGAAGTAAAAGATCTTTATAAAGCGAGCAATATCGCCGAAGATTATTTAATCGAACATCCGACAGAATTTTACACAGATGGTGTGTACGATGCGAGCAAGTTCGTAGATTATAAATTAGGAGTAATGGAAGAGAGTACCGATACTGTAACATATACTATATATGTAAATTTAATAAAAACGGATAATATTTGGACGATTGAAGAATTAGATGACACTACATTAGAGAAGATACACGGCATATATAATTATGAGAGTTAGAAACTGTAAATGAAAAATTTACAGTTTTTATTTGACATTGCAAATATTAAAGGTTATAATCATTGTTATAAAGCAAATGAGGAAGACGGCAGCCAAATAGATGTTTAGAGAAAAGTCGTGGTCGATGAAAACGGCGAAACATTCTATGGATGCGGATCACTTCTGATGTGTTTTTCTGATATGTAGGAAAAAACGAATTTGTCCGCGTTAAGGCTATAATGAGGTGGATATGTTCACGAACTTAAGGTGGTATCACGAGTAAAACTCGTCCTTAAGGCGTGGACTTTTTTTATTAGAAAGAGGGATATTTATGGATTACAAAGAGACATTGCAAATGCCAAAGACAGATTTTCCTATGAGGGGGAATCTTCCAGAGAATGAAGGCATTCAAAGAGCAAAATGGGAAGAGATGCATTTGTACGAAGCTATGAAAGAAAAGAATAAGGATGGTAAACCATTCGTACTTCACGATGGACCTCCTTATGCAAACGGAAACATTCACATAGGTCATGCACTAAACAAATGTCTAAAAGATTTTATCAATAGATATAAATTTATGGCTGGATATAACGTTTCCTATATTCCAGGATGGGATACTCACGGACTTCCAACTGAACAAGCAGTTACTAATACTGGTGTAGATAGAAAGAGTATGTCTAAAGTAGAATTTAGAAAACTATGCCAAGAATTTGCAAAATCACAAGTAAATAAACAGAGAGAAGACTTTAAAAAACTGAACATCATCGGAGATTGGGATAATCCTTACATAACTTATCAGCATTCTTTTGAGGCTGCCCAAATAAGAGTATTTGCTGAGATGGTCAAAAAGGGTCTAATATTTAAAGGAATGAAGCCAGTATATTGGAGTCCTAGTTCTGAATCAGCATTAGCAGAAGCTGAGATAGAGTATAAGGATAGAAAAGATGCTTCTATCTATGTTGCATTCGAAGTACTAGAAGGAAACGAATATTTAAACCCTAAAGATAACCTAGTAATTTGGACTACAACTCCTTGGACTATTCCAGGAAATACTGGAATATGTGTTAACGAAAATTTTGAGTATTCAAAAGTTAAAGTAAAAGACAAGTATTATGTAGTAGCAAAGCCTTTACTAGAAGATTTATCTAAACTATTCGGTTGGGATGAATACGAAGAGGTATCGACATTTAAAGGAAAAGATATAGTAGGTGTTACATATGAGCACGTTTTTAAAACACGCGTAGGAAAAGTAGTATATGGTGACCATGTAACTTTAGATAGCGGTACTGGATTAGTTCATACAGCGCCTAGTTACGGTGCCGATGACTTCGAAGTTGGTAAAAAATTTGGACTAGATATGGTGTTCGGCGTAGATGACGACGGAAAACTCAATAAAGAGTCAGGTGAAGAGTTTGCTGGACTATATTTCGAAGATGCTAATAAAGCTGTTACTCTAAAATTGGATGAACTTGGAGTATTACTCAAAATGGTATGGATTACACACAGTTATCCACACGATTGGAGAACTAAAAAGCCTGTAATCTTTAGAGCGACATCGCAATGGTTCTGCAGTATTGATAAGATCAGAGAAGATATTCTAAATGAAATCGAAAATAACATCATATGGCACCCAGAGTGGGGTAAATTGAGACTTCATAACATGATCAAAGATAGAGGAGACTGGTGTATCTCCCGTCAAAGAGCTTGGGGTGTACCTCTTCCAATATTCTATAATGAAGACGGATCAGAAATACTCGATTACGATGTAATAATGCATGTCGCAGACTTGTTCGAAAAATATGGAAGCGATGTGTGGTTCGAAAAAGATGCAAAAGATTTATTACCAGAAGGTTATACAAATCCAGCTAGTCCAAACGGTAAATTTAAAAAAGAAGAAGATATAATGGACGTTTGGTTCGATTCTGGTACGACACATACAGGTGCAATGATTGCAAGAGGTTTACCATATCCTGCTGATATTTATCTAGAAGGTTCTGATCAATATCGCGGATGGTTCAATTCATCTTTAATTACGGGTGTTGCTGTTTACGGAAAAGCACCATATAAGACAGTAATATCTCACGGATTTACATTAGATGGAAATGGAAATAAGATGAGTAAGAGTCTCGGAAATACTGTAGATCCACTTAAACTAATACAGCTTCACGGTTCTGATATCGTAAGACTATGGTGTGCTAGTGTAGATTATACTGAAGACGTAAGAATTAGCGACGAACTCATCAAACAAGTAAAGGAATCTTATAGAAAAATAAGAAATACATATAAATTCTTGCTAGGAAACTTAAATGATTTCGATGTAGACAAAAATAGTGTAGAATACAAAGAAATGCTACCATATGACAAATACATGATGGTTAAACTAAATGAGTTTAATAAAAATGTACTAGAAGCATATGAAGCATACAATTATCAAGAAGTATATAAATTAACTAATAATTTCGTATCATTCAGTCTATCTAATTTCTATTTAGACTTCACTAAAGATATTCTATATATAGAAAAACCTGATTCTCTAACTAGAAGAAGTGTTCAAACTGTACTATATAATGTATTATACTCGCTCATAAGGCTATTAGCGCCTATCCTTCCTTATACATCTGAAGAAGTATATGGTTACATGGGCGGAAAAGAAAAGAGTGTTCATCTAGAACACATGCCTGAAATAATTACTTACGAAAATGCAGAAGAGATATTAAAAGATTGGTCACTATTCTTCGAAGTTAAAGATGAAGTTAATAAAGCTCTAGAGAAAGCTAGAGATGATAAACTGATCGGTTCTAGCCTAGAAGCAGAAGTGCTTTTAAACTTAGATGGAGAATACAAAGGCGTAGCACTTAAATTAGAAAAATATTTAAAACAATTGTTCATAGTATCGAATGTTACTTTGACAGATAAAGAATTACCTAAAGTATCTAAATTTGGCGTAGAAGTAGAAAGAAGCCAAGGTGAAAAATGTGAAAGATGCTGGAACTATGTAGAACATACTGAAAATGGTCTATGTCCTAGATGTGCTTCAATTTTAAAATAGCAGCAATGCTATTTTTTATTGTAAAAATACTATATAATGTGGTAGAATTAAACATAGAATAGGAGTCTAAAAAATGAAAAAAATTCTACTGTCCTTCTTATCAATATTTATCAGTTTTTTAGCATATTTAAACATAGTAGATGCTGCATCTTTAAATTATTCTGTGTCTGTTTCTAATAGTAAAGTTAAACCGGCGGACATTGTAGATGTGTATGTTACTGTAAGCGGTGCAAGCAATATTGGAAAAGCAAACTTTAAAATAGATTATGATACTAGTAAATTTAAATATGAAAAGACTATAACGCAAACTGGCAAATCGACGTTTGTAAGTAATACTAGTGCTGGTTCTATATTTACTACGTATAATGATACTACCAATGGAACAAATGCACTTTACAATGGAACAGTAGTAACTTATAGATTTAGTGCGATAAATTTAACCCAAGATGCGTCAGGTACATTTAACGTTTCTCTAAGTAATGTTTATGATTTAAGCAATAATGAATATTCAGTTAATCCACTCAATACTAGTGTATCGTGTTTGGTACATATACCAAATGATAATTCGTTTTTAGAAAGTCTTTCAGTAAGTGGTGGAACTTTGACTCCATCGTTCGATAAAAACAATACCCATTATTCATTAGAAACGGATGCCAGTTCAATTACTATAAATGCTACTCCGGAAGCCGAAACTTCTTATGTTACGGGAACTGGAACTAAAGAATTGAAGTATGGAATAAATAATTTTACTCTAGTAGTTACGAGTGAGTCTGGAACAACTAAAGCATATTTTATAGAGGTCAATAGACCGGACAATAGAAATGGCGACACCACTCTATCGAATTTAAAAGTTTCGAACACAGACATAAAATTTGATGGAAAAATAGTTTACACCTACACTGTAGGATACGACGTTACAAGCGTTAATATCGAAGCTACTCCTAGTAATAGTAAATCAGTTGTTAGTGGTACAGGAATCAAATATCTTTCGGTCGGTAAAAACAACTTTGTCATAAAAGTTACAGCCGAAAATGAGAAGACTAAACAATATGTCGTTACCATTATAAGAGAGAATGCAAATGGAACTACAGATGTAGTATTATCTAATAACAATTATTTATCGAATATAACTGTCGAAGGAGCAACTTTTGCATTCGATAGAAATGTGAGCGATTACGAATTTGCCGTTCCTTATTCGCAAGACAGGTTAGTTTTAAATTACGTTTTAGAGGACAACAGTGCAATAGCAAACGTAGTTGGAGATGAAACTCTAAAGGTAGGTAATAATTCAGTCGTAATCTTAGTAACCGCCGAAAACGGCGAAATAAGGACCTATAATCTCACCATCATGAGGAACGAAGACAAAGTTGTAGTACCTAACGATAAAACTTCTATAGATGAAAATATTAATAATGAATCCTTGGGAGATATAACTGTATCGCTAAAGGATGAAGAGATGGCGGTAACTTTAGATGCCGAAACAACAGGATACCTCAAAAATTTTAATAAAAATATTATTTTCGAATGGTTGAACGATAACGGCATAATGATTAGATCGATTAAAATACTGGGCGCAAATATAGTTGATATGTCAAATAGCATAAATCCAAATCTTAACAATTCTATAACTGATTCGGATTTACTAAAATATTTAGGTAGCAGAGATTATATTGGTTTATCTTCGAAAAATAGCAATATTCCAAGCGGAACCATTTATAGGCTTAAAGTAGAAGATAATGGCAAGGATTATTATTTATACTTTTTTAAAGATGGGAAGATACAAACCAAAAGATTGGAAATCGACGATGGATATGTTCAATTTGAAGTAGAGAATGATACAGATTATGCTATTGCTGGTGAAGTAGTCAATAATGATTCTAAAGAAGAGGAGACTGACAATAGATTTTTATCAATTATAATAATAATTATCTTAGCTATTATTTCGACTATATGTGCGATAATACTGCTTAGAGAGAATAGAAAAAATAAAATAAGACTAATGAGAGATTAAACTCTCTTTTTTAGTGATTTGCGATTAAAGGGTGATTATGGTAAAATTATTAGTAGGTGATTTTTATGGAAATACGTTTACAAAAAGTTATTGCGGATTCTGGATACACTTCGAGAAGAAATGCAGAAAACCTCATTAAGAAAGGTTTAGTGTCTGTAAATGGTAAAGTAGTAAATGAATTAGGCTTTAAAGTTAAAAATACAGATGAAGTTTCTGTAGAAGGGCATATCCTTAGTAAAGACGAGAAAGAGTATTATTTATTAAATAAGCCTAGAGGAGTAATCAGTAGTGCAAATGACGATAAAGGAAGAAAGACTGTCATAGATTTAATCGAATCTGATAAGAGATTATACCCAGTCGGAAGATTAGATTACGACACAACTGGCATAATACTCATAACAAACGATGGAGAACTAACTAATATTTTGACGCATCCAAAATCAAATGTACCAAAGACGTATTTAGCTAAACTCGACAAAATAATTACGATGGAAGATTACCATAAGATTAAGAATGGACTTCTAATAGATGGAAGAATAGTAGACGTAAAACACATAAAAATTAAAAAGACTGACAAAAAGAAAAATAATTGTTTCGTAGAGATAACAATTTCAGAGGGAAGAAATCATATAGTTAAGAAATTGTTCGAAAAACTTGGCTACGACGTCGAAAAACTTACGAGAACACACTATGCTTTTTTGGACTTAGGAACGCTATTAAGCGGAGAATATAGGACACTATCGAAAAAAGAAGTACACGAACTCTATGCCTATAAGAGAGGTTAATCATGGAACTAAATATTATTAGATTAGATCATCACGGAAGAGGTATAGCCTTTATAGATGGCAAAATTGTATTCGTAGATAATGCATTACCAGGTGAAAAAGTAAAAGTCGAAGTATTTAGAGAGACTAGTAAATACAAGGAAGCAAGAGTAGTAGAATATATTACTTTAAGTGAAAAACGTACTAAGAGTAAATGTCCATTTTACGAAGAGTGTGGTGGTTGTCAGTTAAGACATATATCTTACGATGATACGATAGAGTTTAAGAAAAACAAAGTGCTCGAAATATTAAAAAAATATGCAGATTTAGAACCGAAACCTGAAATAATTAAAAATAAAAATAGAGAATATTACCGAAATAAGATAGAACTACAAATCAAAGATGGCTCGATAGGTTTTTATAAGAAAAGAAGTCATGAGTTAGTGGAAATAGATAGATGTTTAAATGCCGAAGAAGCTATAAATTCATTCTTATTAAATGCAAATCTTTTGCATATCAATAATGGCAATATGACGATTAAAACGAATTATAATGGAGAATTAATCGTAGTGATAAATTCTGATGAAGAACCCGAAATTGAAATCGAGGCACTTAGAGAAAAACACAAATTAGTCGGAATTATATTAAACGGAAAAGTTTTATTTGGTTCAAATCATTTTATCGAAATTATAGACGATATGTTTTTTAAGGAATCTTTTGATTCATTCTTTCAAATAAATAGATATATAAACAGTGAACTTTTTAGGCTAATCAAAGAAAATATAAATTCAGATGAAACTGTATTAGATCTTTGTAGTGGAGTAGGAACGCTCAGCATAATAGCGAGCCAAAAAGCCAAAAAAGTATATGGCATCGAAATCGTCGAAAACGCTGTCAGGGATTCTTTAATAAATGCGAGAATGAACAAAAGAGAAAACATAAGTTTCATGCTCGGAGATGCTTTTACGGGGATTAAAAAAATTAAAGATAAAATCGACACTATAATATTAGATCCGCCAAGAAATGGACTGAGTAAAGATGGCATAATCAATGTATTAGATAGTGAAGCATCTAAAATAATATACATATCTTGTGATCCAGTCACTCTAAGTAGAGATTTAAATGTATTAAAGAGAAAATACGACATCGAAAAATTTTATATTTTGGATATGTTTAGTTACACCTATCACGTGGAATGTGTATGCATACTCAAACGTCGTTAAATTTCTATAAAATAGATTACAATTTTGGAGAATGATAAAATGGATAAATTATTATTATTTGTAATTATGATTATAATAGAGTTTTTATCTTTTACGATATTTATGAAACTTGATTATAAATATGATATCAAAATAAAATATTTTTCATTCGTTTCAAAGAATAAAATATTTTTCATTCGTTTCAAAGAATAGAATATTATTTTCTATATTTCTTATCATTTGGTTTGCTATTCTTCTAGTCATCATTATTAATTGTAATAATTATTATACATTCTCTATATTAATTTTATATTCAACTTTATTTATGAATTTATATCACGGGGTAAGAAATTGGAAATTTGCTTATAAAGTATATATAAAAAATGTTGATTTATTAATAAAATCAAAAGAAAGAATTAAAAATAGAAAAAAATAAAAGTTTATATTTATGAAATTGTCAGTTATATAAAACATATAAAATTAACTGGACAAAATATATGAATGAGACATATTAAATATGTTAAATCGTGCAGTAAATTTTTGAAAAAATGTTTTGTGATGTCTAAATTAAGTATAATAATATTTAAAAAATATTTAGAATGGTGGTATAGATGAAAAAAAAATTTTTTACAATTTTACTTTTTGGGACTATGATTTTAAGCATTATAGGTTGTACACATAACAAAAATGAATTTAAAGTAGGAGAAAAATCAGATATCGAAGTTAGCTCGAGCAAAGTGTCATTATCAATAAAAAGAGATAGTATTTCCCCTTATGGAGCGACTTTGGTACTAGAGAATAATGATACTGTGGATTATGAGTATGGCGCTCCATATGAAATTGAAATTGAACAGAACGGAGATTGGCATAAAATCAATATACAGATAGATTTTATTTTAATCGCATATGAACTAAAAGCTGGAGAGACAAAAGAAATTGAATTAAATTGGGAAAATACTTATGGTAAATTATCTAAAGGAACTTATAGAATTATAAAAACCATATCTTATAAAAATGAAGAAGACAAATATGAATCGTTTAATATAGCGGTAGAATTCACTATTGAATGAAAAATAAGTTATTTAAAAGAAAAGTATAATATGAAAAATAAGTTTATGATATATTTTATCGTTTTAATATTAAGTTTATCATTTATAATAATTGATAAATTTATCATAATAAAAATGTATGGATGGATAGAAGAAATTTTATTAACAATTTGTGTTATGATTATATTATTTAGCATTACGAAATTTTATCGACGGTTAAAACTATCAAAATTATTTAAAACTTTTTTCCTAATAATATCGATACTTTTTATAATGTGGTTTACTATGGTAGGCATTGATTATAAGAGATATAAAAACTTATATGATCCATTATTTAGTGTTGGATACGAAGTTAAAACATATTATGATATGGATATTCAAACGGGTAATATATACAAAAGTAAAAGTAAGTTTTATTTGTTAGGAATTAAAATTAGTGACATTAATATTATAGAGGATAGATAAATATAATTTGGTTATACCATCATAAATTAAAAAGGTATTATGGATTATAATTGACATAATACTTTTTTATTTTATTAGGTAAAATTTTAAGATATAAATTTACTGCAAACAAGTATTGTTAGATTTAGATCTCTGTGTTAAAATATAGATATAAGATAAAGGGAATAACTAGGTGATTATATGGACGAATTTGAACAGAGATTTGGACTTAAATACGAAGATGCGGTCAGTAAAAATGATGCCATATTTAAAGGCTTAAAGTATAGAATTACAGTTTTATCGGATATGCTAGTGAGACTCGAATATAGCGAGACTGGAGTATTCGAAGATAGGCCAACTGAACTCGCAAGGTTTAGAGATTTTCAAGTTCCGAAGATAATCGTAACTCAAGATGAAAAAAACTTAGATTTAAAGACAAATTATTTTGAACTCATATACGAAAAGGAAAAACCTTTTACGGGATCTAGATTTTCTCCCGACCAATATTTCAAAGTAAAGTTATTGGATACAGATAAAGTATGGTTTTTTGGACAAGCTGAAGCTAGAAATTTTAAGAGTACGACGACGAGTTTAGATAACGCTTTATCACTTCCAAAATTAGAAAAAGGATTATATAGTACGGACGGATTTGTATCTTTAGATGACTCTAAATCTTTGATATTTAATAAGGATGGAAGTGTCGGAAAGAGGACCGATATGAGAATAGATACTTATCTATTTATGTATAAGAAGGATTTCGGTTTCTGTCTTAAAGATTACTATAGACTTACAGGTTATCCACCTTTAATACCGAGATATGCTTTGGGAGTATGGTGGAATAGAGATGAAGCTTACAGCGTTAACGACATATATTCTCTTTTAGCAAAATTTAGAAAGTATGAGATTCCTATAAGTGTCCTCCTTTTAAATAAGTGGAGCAAAAACGATGTGAGTTTCGATACAAGTCTAATACCGGAACCTGCTAATGTCATAAGCGATTTACATAGAGATCACATAAGAGTAGGTCTAACGTTAAATTTGGATACTGTTCCCGGTACGAGCGATGGCAAAGCGGTAGATGTTCCGTTCAATGTATACGATAAAAATTTCATGAAACAATATTTCGATACATTCATAAAACTTTTAAATGGATTAGGAGTAGATTTCTATTCTTTAAACTATAGGCCAAAAGATTTGTACGCACTTAGAATGGCAAACTATTACTTTTACAATTACATGAACAGCGAGCCTAATAAGAGAGGGCTTATCCTATCTAGAAATGGACTTATCGATGCACATTTATATCCAGTGTGCAATAGTGGAGAAACGATAGTCGATTGGAAGACATTAAAGATGATTCCAGAATTTAATTCTACTAGTAGCAATATCGGTCTATCTTGGTGGAGCCATGCGATAGGTGGATTTAAAGATGGAATAGAGGATAACGAATTATATACGAGATTTGTCCAACTAGGTACCTATAGTCCAATATTTAGATTCAGTTCTAAAGGTGGACACTATTATAAAAGAGAACCTTGGAGATGGGATGTAAAGACTAGAAACATCGTAAGAGATTACACTAACGTTAGACACAAACTAATTCCTTATCTCTATAGTGAAGCGTACAAATACTCTAAAACAGGTTTACCTCTCATGCAACCTCTATACTATAGATATCCTGAGCTATACGATGAGCCTACATATAAAAATGAGTATTATTTTGGTACAGAACTTTTTATCGCACCTATAACGGAAAAAAAAGATCCAGTAATGAATAGGACTGTTACAAAACTGTTTTTACCTAATGGCATGTGGTATGACTTTAAGACCGGAAAGAAATTCCCAGGTGGAAAAAGATACATATCTTTCTTTCAGGATGAAGACTACCCCGTATTTGCAAAACAGGGAGGCATTATACCTTTAGCTATATTAGACGATAATGATCGAAATAATACGGATAATCCTATTAAAATGCAAATACACATATTCCCTGGTAAGAGTAATAACTATAAACTTTATGAAGACGATGGAACTAGTAATGCCTATAGAGATGGAAACTTCTTAACTACAGCCATAGACTATAACTATCTTCCAAATAACTTTACGGTCATAATTAGACCACTAGAGGGCAAAAAGGGTATAATCCCTGACAACAGAAGTTATAAGATAAGGTTTAGAAATACTAGACAAGCTGACAATGTCATCGCTTATTTGGGCTCTAATAGATTAGATGTAAAAACATACTTGGACGATCAAGATTTCATAGTCGAAACTCCTATGGTAAGTACGGAGGAGCAGATAAGTATAAACTGTAAGGGACGCGATATCGAAATAGATGCCGTAAGACTCATCAATGAAGATATCGATACGATTATAAGTGATCTAAAAATACCAACAGTTTTAAAAGAAAAAATATCTGACATAATATTCAGTGAAGATGATATTAAAAAGAAAAGAATTGCGATTAGAAAACTCTCTTCTCAAGGTTTACACGAAATTTTTATAAAAATGTTCTTAAAATTACTTGAATATGTCTCTGAATTTTAATATAATAAGTTCGTGCATAAAGGAAGAGAAAGCAGTAGTAAAATCCGTGTTATACAAAGAGAGCAGTCACTAGGTGAAAGACTGTTATAGCACATTTATGAACTTGTTCTTGGATATGTAAAGGTGTAGTTACCATATAGACTAGTAGAGTAAAAAATAAGGTGGTACCACGACAAGTTCGTCCTTTGGGATGGATTTGTCGTTTTTTTTGAAAGGATTGATAAATTGGATAAATTAATTTTAGCAGCGATAGTATTCGTCTTATGTTTTATAGTAAGACTGGTGTTATATGTAATTTCTAAAAAGAAAAAGAAGAAAAAAAATCAAAACGGAATTGCGACAGAGATGAAATATTTGATTGCAAAGTTTAATCTAGACAAAGGAAAAGTCGATAGAGTATCGATTGCATCTATCATAAGTCTATTAGATGCGATCATTATATCAGCTACTTTGACACTCGTCATATCTGTTACAGATATCATCATATTGGAATTACTCATAGGGCTTGTAGTGGTAATTATACTGATCTATATAGTATTTGAAATAATGGGGAAAATTTTAGTTAAGAGAGGTTATGGTAAAAAATGAATTACGATTTTAGTGCAATAGAAAAAAAATGGCAAAAACATTGGGATGAAATAAATGCCTTTAAAGCAGAAAATAAAAGTGATAAGGAGAAATATTACGTATTAGTAGAATTTCCTTATCCTAGTGGTGCTGGACTTCACGTAGGACACGTCAGAAGTTATACAGCTTTAGATTCTTTAGCGAGAATTAAAAGAGCTCAAGGGTACAACGTCTTATTCCCTATGGGATGGGATGCTTTTGGAGCTCCTGCTGAGCAGTATGCGATTAAGAACCATGTCTATCCTGCAAACATGGTAAAAGAATGTATCAAAACATTTAAAAATCAGATTAAAGATTTAGGCTTGTCTTTCGACTGGTCTAGAGAATTTGCAACTACTGATCCAGAATATTACAAGTGGACTCAGTGGCAATTCTTAGAGTTTTACAAAGCAGGCTTAGCGTACAAAGATTTAAAAGAGATAAATTGGTGTCCTAAATGTAAGACTGGTTTATCTAATGAAGATGCTGCAGGTGGAGTTTGTGAAAGATGTGGAACTCCTACTACTAAGAAGTTAAAGAACCAATGGATGCTTAAAATGAGTGCCTATGCAGATAGTCTTATCGAAGGATTAAAGGATACAGAATTTTTGGACAAGATTAAAACTGCTCAAATAAATTGGATAGGTAAGAGTATCGGTGCCGAAGTAGATTTTAGCCTAAAAGGACTAGACGAAAAATTATCTGTATTTACGACTAGATGCGATACACTATTCGGCGTTACTTTCATGGTTATGAGTCCAGAGCATAAACTATTAGAGAAGTATAAAAGTCACATTAAGAATATAGAAGAAGTAGAGAAGTATCAGGAAGAAGCTAAACACAAGAGTGAAATCGAAAGAACTGATATGACTAAGGAAAAGACAGGTGTCAAAATAGATGGTATAAAAGCTATCAACCCTGTAAACGGTAAAGAAATTGAAATATGGATATCTGACTATGTACTTGCAAACTACGGTACTGGTGCAATAATGGCCGTTCCTGCTCACGATGAAAGAGATTATGAATTTGCTAAAAAGTTCGGAATAGATATAGTGCCTGTTATCGAGGGCGGAGACATTTCTAAGGAAGCCTATGTAGGTGATGGTATTCACATCAATTCAGAATTCTTAGACGGTCTTGGCAAAGAAGACGCGATCAACAAGATGATAGAATTTTTAGAGAAAAATAAAATTGGTAAAAAGACAGTTAATTATAAACTACAAGATTGGATTTTCTCTAGACAGAGATTCTGGGGCGAACCTATCCCAATGGTATACTGCGAAAAATGTGGATGGCAGATGGTACCTTATGAAGAGTTACCTGTAATATTACCAGATGTTCCATCTTATGAACCTACTGACAATGGAGAAAGCCCACTATCTAAAGTAGATGAATGGGTAAACACTACTTGTCCATGCTGTGGGGGCAAAGCTAAAAGAGAAACAGATACGATGCCTAACTGGGCAGGATCTAGCTGGTATTGGATAAGATATATGGATCCACACTGTGAAACTGGTATTGCCGATATGGATGCTATGAAATATTGGGGTCAAGTAGACCTATACAACGGTGGTATGGAACATGCGACTAGACATCTACTATATGCTAGATTTTGGAATCAATTCTTATACGATAGAGGAATAGTGCCTGTTAGAGAACCGTTCAAAAAGAGAGTAGCTCACGGTATGATATTAGGTGAAAACAACGAGAAGATGAGTAAGAGTAAAGGTAACGTAGTAAATCCAGATGACATGGTTAAGACTTATGGAGCAGATGCTCTTAGAACATACGAAATGTTTATAGGCGATTACACTAAAGATGCTTCTTGGAGTGAAAACGGTCTAAAAGGATGTAAAAAATTCTTAGATAGAATATATAGACTAGAGACTAAGTTAAACAATGAAGAGGGCTACAGTAAAGACTTAGAAAGCGATATAAATAAGACTATCAAAAAAGTTACCGACGACATACTTACGATGAATTATAATACGGCTGTCTCGTCGCTCATGATACTTTTAAATAAATACGATAAAAAGGATTCTATAACTAAAAAAGATTACAGAATAATCTTACAACTATTAAATCCTATCGCACCTCACATAACGGAAGAATTAAACGAGGTAAATAAATTAGGACCAGAATTTACTAAGAGTGCATGGCCTGAATATGATGAGTCTAAGATTATAGATGAGTCATACGAAATCGGTGTACAAGTAAATGGCAAACTTAGAGCAAGTATAACTGTTCTTAAGGATGAAGATGAAGAATCAGTTAAAGAAAAAGCATTTAAAGAAGAAAATGTAAAGAAGTATACCGATGGTAAAGATATTGTAAAGACTATAGTTATACCTAATAAAATTGTCAGCATAGTAGTTAAGTAA
>CALVPA010000018.1 GCA_944350395.1 uncultured Bacilli bacterium | reverse complement strand
ATCTTCTCGACGATTTCTTTTATAGAAGCGTCTTTCATAAATTCGTAAGTATCCGCGAAGAGATATCCTTCTAGTGGATGATATATCTTTTCGTTTAAAATATCGATAGTTAAAATGTCGTACTTTTCAATTAATTCGTTTAAATAATCTTTATTATCTAATACATCATATATTTCTTCTTCGCTATAGCCAAAATTTGAAGATATTTGATTTACAATATAAGATAGTCTTTTCCCCTCTACAATCGTTAACCATACAGTATCATTCGTAGTTTTTCCAGAAATTATTGACTCGTATATTTCTTTTGCACTCATCGCTTTTGAAAATACGTAAGTACCTGCCTTTGGAAGCCCAGGATTAAGTTTAGCATATATTTTGAGAGTAAAAGCATTCTTTATGAGGCCAGCATCTTCTAAGTTATCTATGATGTTAGAAGTCACCTCTCCAGAATTTATTGTAAATTCGATATTATCTTTAGCTTCTTTATCTATACATGATAAACTTATTTTATAGTATAATAATCCACTAAGTAGTATAAGCAACAAAAAAGCCAAGATTCCTATACTAATAAGAATAATTCTTTTTTTCTTCATTATTAATTAGCCTCTTGGTCTTCTCTCTCATCTTTTATGACTTGTTTTTGAGCACTTGCTAACACGCTTTCGATCATATCCCACTCTTCGTCAGTCGTAACAGGTTTTAAATCTAGACTAGCACCGGTAGGGTCATATATGCTCGCATAAGTTTTTATATTTCCTTCGTCATCCATACTGTGATCTGTGTATACTATGTAACTCTTTCCATATTCGTCTGAATCTATCGTGAGTATAACTTCACACTGCATAGATTCTCCTTTATCGTTTGTCATCGTAAATATATTTTTGTTTTCACTTTTCATTCTCTTTATTTCCTTTCATCCTTATATATGTGTTCAAAATCACACTTGCTGCCACTGCATCGATGACTTCTTTTCTCTTTTTTCTACTCATATCGGAATTGATGAGATACTTTTCAGCTTCTACAGTAGAAAGCCTTTCATCTACTAATATTATTGGAATGTCTATGTGTTTTTCTAACATATCTTTAAATTCTATACTGCGATTGGATGCAAATCCGAGTGAATTGTCCATATTTTTAGGTAATCCTAGAGCAATCTCCTTTATATTATGATTTTCTATCAATTCTTTTATAGGCCTAATTAAATCAGCATAGTCTCTAAATTTGATAGTTTTAAGAGGATTCGATATCAAACCCTGTCTATCGGTTAGTGCAACACCCAAAGTTTTAGTTCCTAAGTCTAATCCAAGTATTCTCATTTTATATAATTTTTGAGCAACGCTTCGAGTATTTTAGCACGTTCTATGCTCGTTATCTTCTTTCTAGAATCTTTATAACTCGAAATATATCCTGGATCACCACTTAAAAGATATCCTACAAGTTGATTAATCGGATTATAACCCCTCTCTTCAAGCGCATCATATATTTCTGTAAGTGTCTTTTGAACCAAAGCTGTCTCTAATTCTTCGACATTAAATAATCTTGTTTCATACATTTTGTCTCACCTCGTCGTAATAATTTTAGCAAAAACACTTATTTTGCTCAAGTCCCTTTTTATTCTTGATTTTCTATTTTAACGAGTACTTCTCTAGGTTTAGAACCGTTTTGAGGACCAACTATGCCTCTTTCCTCTAATAAGTCTACAATTCTAGCAGCTCTATTATATCCGACTTTAAATCTTCTTTGAATAAGACTAGCGCTTATTTTACCAGTTTGCACTGCAAACTCGACTATCTGATCGTATAGTGGGTCGTCGTATTCCTCTCGTTCACTATTTTCGCCTGCCATGTGATTATCGACTACTTCGTCATAAGATGTATCGTAAGAAGCAGCTTGCTCATTACTAACATATTTTATCAAGCGTTCGATTTCATTATCGCTTATAAAATTTCCTTGAATTCTAGTGGGAATGTTTTCTCCCATAGGTAAATATAGCATATCACCTTTGCCTAATAGTTTTTCGGCTCCACCCATATCTAATATAGTCCTAGAATCTATTTGGCTAGCAACAGCAAATGCTATTCGAGAAGGAATGTTTGCTTTGACAACTCCCGTAATTACATCCGTAGATGGCCTTTGAGTAGCAACGATTAGATGGATACCAGCAGCTCTTGCCATCTGCGTTATTCTCATGATAGAGTCTTCGACTTCTTTGCTTGCAACGACCATTAAGTCTGCAAGTTCATCGATGATGACGACTAAATAGAACATTTTGGGAATGAGTTCTTTATCGGAACCACTATTCTGTTTATCGACCCATTCATTGTATCCAGCTATATTTTTAACGCCGCATTCACTAAATTTATCGTATCTGTCTTCCATCATTGCTACTACTTTTTGAAGTGCAGCACTCGCTTTTTTAGGATCAGTAACAACGGGCCATAGTAGATGAGGTATTCCATTATAATTAGAAAGTTCTACCTTTTTAGGGTCAACTAGAACTAGTTTTACTTCATCCGGTCTCTTAGTCATCAGTATGGTAGCAATAAAACTGTTGATACATACTGATTTACCAGAACCAGTAGAACCAGCGACAAGTAAGTGTGGCATTTTAGAGATATCTGCCCATTTAATTTGCCCCATAAGATCTTTTCCCAGAGCAACAGGAATTTTTGCGCTAACAGAATCTTTTGTCGGTCTACTCAAAACTTCTCTAATAAGAACAGAAGCTATTTTGCTATTCGGTATCTCTATACCGACAGTACTCTTTCCTGGAATCGGTGCTTGTATACGCACGTCTCTTGCAGCTAGAGCAAGAGCAATTTCTTTATTAATACTAGTAATTCTACTGACCTTTGTTCCCGCTTTAATCTCTACCTCAAATTGTGTAACAGCAGGTCCTTCATGTATTTCCACTACTCTGCCGTTTATTTGGAAATCGTTTAGCACTCTCTCTAAAGCTGCCTTATTAGACTGTAAAAACTCTGTAGAGTTTACTTTACCTTGTGGTTTTATTTTATCGAGTATATCTAAAGTAGGTAAAGTATAATTTTTATTTGTCTTAGCACTATCATCTGTAAATTCTATTCTCTCTTGATTATTTAACTCCATAGATAACTGTTCTTCCTGCTTACTATGGTTGTTTTGTTCCAAAAGTTCTCCCATATTCGAATAGACTTTGACGTTTTCTAAGGATTCTGTACATACTGTATCTTCTATGCTTCTTTCCTTTTTACCGAACAATTTAGATTTAACTCTTCCGTCATCAGTAACTTCTTCATCATTATCATTTTCTATTTTCATCTTACCAAACATTTTTTTAATTTTGCCCACTAAGTCGCCTAGATTTATGTTAAATGTAAGTATTATACCTAAAGCGGAAAGTACAACTAGGACTATCTTCGTTCCATCGTAATCGAATAACTTGGTAAACGCGATTGTAAATATTCCCCCGATTATACCTCCACCAGAGTTTACTGTATAATCGATTCCCGAATCCATAAAATTATTTATAGTCGCTTCAATTATTTCTTTACCGTTTAAATTTTCCTGTATAGCGTATTCCATGTGTGAATAGACGAGTAAAGCGAGCATAATCATATAAAACCCGATTAGTTTTATCGTCCAATAATTGGGTTTTTTTCTCTTAATCATCATATAAGCACCAGATACGATACATGCAAAAAGAGCGAATACATACCAAGTACCCATTAAGAATATCGCAAAACCTCTTATTACTTCACCGACAGGCCCAAAAGAACCAAAACCCATAATACCGACGAGGATTAAAATGACACCCCATAATTCTGCACTATATGACTCATCTTTTTTGACACTATTTTTGCTAGTTTTTTTCTTTGCCATCTTAACTTCACCATAAATATTATATAATAAACTAAAATTTTAGTAAAGTATTTCAATAAAAAAAGACCGTTATGAGGTCTTAGATAGAATCGACATTAATTTTAATTTTATGTATCCCTTGTTTATATGCACAAGCTTGCACTAGAGTTCTAATCGCTCTAATCATATTTCCAGATTTTCCGATTATAGTACCCATGTCATCGCTGTGAACGATTATATCTAAAATGATAGAACCATCTTCGTCAGTAAAGTCTTGTACTTTTACTATATCGGGATTTTTAACTAAACCAAGTATCAACTCTTCGGAAAATTTCTTTACTACATCCATTTAATTATTTTCCTTCTTTTTTAGTATTTTTAAACTTAGCCCAAATTCCGTTTGCACTCAATATATTTCTAACAGTATCTGTAGGAATTGCACCGTTATTTAGCCATTTCATAGCTTTTTCTTCATCGATAGTAACTTGACTTCCATTTGCAATTGGATTATAAGTTCCAACTGTTTCGATAAATCTACCATCTCTTGGACTTCTAGAGTCTGCTGCAACTATTCTATAAAAAGGTCTAGATTTTGCACCCATTCTCTTTAATCTTAGTTTAACTGCCATATTTATCCCTCCGTTTCACACACTAAAATAATATCATAATAAAACAAATAGGTCAACCTTTTTTGGTTAACCTAATTAAAATTTTTAAAATTGAATTCCTTAGTCTTTTCTATTTCATCTTCTTTGTCATTAGCAAAGTCGTCATCTCTATCCATAGAAAACTGCGATTTATCATATGTAGTAGTCTTTTCATCATCATAGAATTCATTTTTTAATATCTCTGTAATTCCGTCATCCTTAATTTGTGGTAGTTCATCGTCTAAATCAGTATTATCTTCGATTTCTACTATTTTTTCTTTTTTCTCTTTTTTAACTTTTGGTGAGCCTTTACCCTTTTTCTTTTTAAAAATTATAAATCCTGCTCCACCAGATATGAGTAATATTATTAATACAATAAGGGCGACGAGCCATGTACTAGATTTTTTTTCTTCCTCTTTTTCGTCTTCGACAACTTCATTTGATTCTTCACTATTTTTATTGACCGTTATTTCATAAATCTGTTCGTCTGAATCGTCACTCGCTTTTATCGTTATAGTTATGAGGTTTTCTCCATCTACAAAATTTTCATTTCCCTCTATTTCGATGGATGCAAGCGGATCTTCTAGTTCATATTCTAAATCTAATTCTGTTATATCAC
>CALVPA010000017.1 GCA_944350395.1 uncultured Bacilli bacterium | reverse complement strand
ATATTTACTATTATAATTATGATAGAATTAAAGTTAAATTAAAAGGACTGTCTCCTGTAAATTACAGGTTACAATCCTCTAATTAGAAGTTATTTATAAACTGTCCAACTTTTGGGGTTCAGTTCATATATCACCTTTTTATAATTTGAAGTCTAATATATCGTTATCATTCATATTTTTATTATCAAAATATAAATGCTCACTTATTTTGTGAATTCTAGCGACAATATTTGAAGGAAACTTCTTAATAAGAGTATTTAATGATGTAGTAAACTTATTATAATATGCTTTAGTAGCTTCGTTCTTCTCCTCATTTATTTTTAGATTCGTAAGCAATTCTCTAAAAGAATCTGTATCGAAGTTTTCTGGATAATCTTGCACTATCTTGTTAAAAGTATCTGTTATCTTAGTAAGTTTTCGATCCACGTCAAAATTGCTCATCTTTAAATCGTCTTTGTTGAAATCTTTGAAAGCATTTTGTTTTACTTCAGTATTTTCATTTATGATTGATTCAATTTGAACTAACATATCGTATCTCTTTCTGAGAGCTTCGTCTATTTCTGATTCTGCTTCGTTAATTCTGATGACGTTCTTTTGTATTCTGTTATAAATAGTTATATAAATAATTGCTAACAAAGTTAAAACAGCTATTAAAGCAAATACAATCATTACTACGTGTTCCATAATATTTTCACATCCTAAAGTAATTATATCAAATTATAAAGTATTTTTAAATATGTATAAATTCAAAATTTTGTGATAATATTATTTTGGTGATATTTATGATAATAAAATGTGTAAAAGTAGGGCCATTAGAAACTAATTGCTATATACTTATAAAAGATGGAAAATCGCTAGTAATAGATCCTGGAGATGATCTAAATAAAATAGAAAAATTGATTCAAGATGAAGTTCAAGGTGTTATTATTACCCATTATCATTTTGACCATATTGGAGTATTAAACGATATTTTAAGTAAATACAAAACAAAAGTATACGATTACAGAAATCTTAGTGAGGGGTACAACAAAATAGGCCCATTTGAATTTAAAGTATTATTCACTCCGGGGCATAAAGAAGATGCCATATCGATTCTTTTTGAAGGTGATAAAAAATTATTTTCAGGAGATTTTATTTTTAATGGATCTATCGGCAGATGTGACCTAGAAGGCGGAAATTACCAAGACATGCAAAGAAGCATTAAAAAGGTACTTAATTATGAAGATAATATTATAATATATCCAGGTCACGGAGAAAAGACAACACTGGGTGCAGAAAGAAAGAATTTAATGAGTTATTTATAAAAGACTTTTAAAATTCTTTTTTTGTGTTAAAATAATAACGAAATTTGGTGATACTATGGATAAAATTATTATAAAGGGTGCTAGAGAAAACAATTTAAAAAATATCGATTTAGAAATACCTAAGAATAAACTCGTTGTAATGACTGGAGTAAGCGGTTCTGGAAAGAGCAGTTTAGCGTTCGATACAATTTATGCAGAAGGGCAAAGACGTTACGTCGAATCTTTGAGTGCATATGCTAGACAATTTTTAGGAGGAACAGAAAAACCGGATGTCGATTCGATTGAAGGCCTAAGCCCAAGCATTTCGATCGATCAAAAGACAACGAGTAAAAATCCTAGAAGTACAGTAGGTACTGTTACAGAGATTTACGATTATTTAAGACTTTTGTTTGCGAGAATTGGTGTTCCGTACTGTCCAAAACATAAAATTCCGATTAAAAGTCAAACAGTCGATGAAATTGTGGATAAAGTTCTTTCATACGAGGAAGGAACTAGGATAGAAATAATGGCACCTGTCGTACGTGCTGAAAAGGGGACACATAAAGACGTTTTAGACAATTTGCGAAAGAGCGGTTATAGCCGAGTAAGAGTTAACGGCACAGTATACGAATTGGGTGACGATATAAAGTTAGAAAAAAATAAAAAAGATGTAATTGAAGTCATTGTAGATAGGATGACAATTAAAAGTAGTAATAGAGCTCGACTTACAGAAGCTGTAGAACAGTGTATTAAACTAGCAGATGGAAGAGTTTTATTGAATATAATTGGCGATAAAGAGATAATGTTTAGTGAAAACTATGCATGTCCTATTTGTGACTTTTCGCTACCAGAATTAGAACCAGCTATGTTTTCATTCAATAATCCATTTGGTGCTTGTGACGATTGTAAGGGATTAGGATTTAAACAGATGATAAATTTAAATCTTTTAATCCCGGATAGGACGAAATCCATTTTACAAGGTGCTATTAAAGGACTCAGTTTAGATTCGAATATAATGATGACGCAGTTAGAGACTTGTGCCAAATATTATGGAATCGATTTAAATGCCCCTATCGAAAAACTTTCAAAAGAACAATTAGATATAATTTTGTATGGTAGTAACGAACCTTTAGAGTTTAACTATGTATCAAAAAATGGCAATACGAGAAATACAACAAGCTATTACGAAGGGATAGTAACTAATCTTGAACGAAGATACCTTGAGACTAATAGTGCATGGATAAGAGATTGGCTCGAGATGTATATGATGGATACTGAGTGTCCAACTTGTCACGGAGCTAGACTTAAAGACAATATACTTGCAGTCAAAGTTGGGGGTAAAAATATATATGAAATTTGTCTCATGAGTATAAAAAATCTCATACCTTTTTTCGTTAATTTAAAATTAAATAATGAAGAAAAAAAGATTGCAGAACTTTTGCTTAAAGAAATATTAAATAGATTGACTTTTTTAAAAAATGTAGGACTAGAGTATCTTACATTAGCTAGGACAGCATCTACACTTTCTGGTGGAGAACTTCAGAGAATTAGATTAGCGACACAGATAGGAAGCAGGCTTACCGGAGTACTCTATGTTTTAGATGAACCAAGTATCGGTCTTCACCAAAGAGATAACGATAAACTTATAAAATCTTTATTAGATATGCGTGATCTAGGAAATACTTTAATAGTTGTAGAACACGATGAAGATACTATGCGGGCTGCTGATTATTTGATAGATATCGGTCCTGGTGCTGGGGAAAACGGTGGTTATGTCGTCGCTGCTGGCAGCCCTGAAGAAGTAATGGCAAACGAAAATAGTTTAACTGGAAAATATTTGACCGGAAAACTTAAGATAGAAGTGCCACTTAAGAGAAGAAAAGGTAATGGAAAATACTTAGAGATTAAAGGCGCAAGTGAACATAATTTGAAGAATATCAACGTTAAGATACCTCTTGGTAAATTTGTTTGTATCACGGGAGTAAGCGGTTCTGGAAAGAGTAGTTTAGTAGATGAAATTATATATAAAGTACTCATGAAAAATATTTATAATTCAAAAGTAGAACCGGGTAAATTTAAATCGATTAAAGGTTTGGAAAACATCGATAAAGTAGTTCAAATATCTCAAGACCCTATTGGAAGAACTCCACGCAGTAACCCTGCAACATATATCGGATTATTCGACGACATAAGAGACTTATTTGCAGAGATGAAGGAATCTAAAATAAGAGGCTTTGATAAGAGCAGGTTTTCTTTCAATGTAAAAGGTGGCAGGTGTGAAGCATGCTGGGGAGACGGGGTTAAAAAAATTGAAATGCATTTCTTACCAGATGTGTATGTACCATGCGATGTATGTGGCGGAAAGAGATACAATAAAGAAACTCTAGAAGTCAAGTTTAAGGGAAAGAATATTTATGATGTACTCGAGATGCGTGTGGATGATGCGATTGAATTTTTTGACAGTGTTCCTAAAATTAAGAATAAATTGCAAATGCTCATAGATGTAGGATTATCTTATATAAAACTTGGGCAAATTGCTCCGACTTTATCCGGCGGGGAAGCTGGACGAGTAAAACTTGCAAAAGAGCTTCAAAAGAAGCCTACGGGAAAGAGTATGTTCATTTTAGATGAACCTACGACGGGATTACATACGGACGACATAAAAAAACTGCTCGCAATTCTAAATAGAATTGTCGATAATGGCGATACTGTTTTAGTTATCGAACACAATTTAGATGTCATTAAAGTAGCAGATTATATAATAGATCTAGGTCCTGAAGGTGGAGACGGTGGCGGCAATATAGTTGCAACCGGAACACCGGAAGAAATCAGTAAGTGTGCTTCATCTTACACAGGACAATATTTGAAGAAAATGTTGAAGAAGTAAAGTTCGCTTTACTTTTTTTTACATAAAATATATAATTAGATAGGTGATAAAATGGGTTCTACTGCTTTTACAGTATTCGGTTACGATATAAAATTTTATTCTATATTAATACTTATAGGTGTATTTCTATCATATGCTTTGATTACTAAAGAGACTAAAAAGTTTAATATACCTACCGATTTTGTTTTTAACTTATTTTTTTGGACGTTAATATTTGGTATAATCGGAGCCAGATTATATTATGTGATGTTTAACTGGGATTATTTTGGTTCGCATATAAACGAAATATGGCAAATATGGCAAGGAGGACTTGCAATACATGGCGGAATAATATTTGGAATAATAACTTTGAGCATATATTGTAAAAAATATAATTTTAGAATAGTCAGAATGATCGATATAATAGCAGGTCCACTTTTGCTTGCACAGTCTATAGGAAGATGGGGCAACTTTTTTAATAAAGAAGCTTATGGAGCAGCTACCACGCTCGCACATTTAAAAAGTATGCACATTCCAGAATTTGTAATCGAAGGGATGAATATCAACGGTGTATATTACACGCCTACATTTTTTTACGAATCGATATGGTGTCTTTTAGGTTTTATTATAATTTCTATTTTTAAAAAGACTAAATACGCTAAGGTCAGTGAACCTACAGCTTTATATTTAATATGGTATGGAGTCGGAAGATTCTTTATAGAGGCAAGTAGAACGGATTCACTAATATTCTTAGGATTTAAAATTGCACAGATAGTATCCGTAATTATGATAATAATTGGAGTAGTAATTTTAATCGTAAACTCTAGAAAGAGTAAATTTGAGGATCTATATAACGATAAGACTAATGTCGACAAAATAAGATTTTGAGGGGAAAGGAAAAATATGATATACGATTTAATTATTATAGGACTTGGTCCTGCTGGCATAGCAGCATCTATATATGCAAAGAGAAGTGGTCTAAACATTTTAGTTTTAGAAAGTAAAATTCCTGGCGGTTTAGTGAATTATACAAATGTTGTAAACAACTATCCAGGATTTATAAATATTGATGGTCCAAGTTTAGCTAGTAAAATGTATGAACATTTCAAATCTTTAGATATAGAATATAGAAATGAAGATGTCATAGAACTCTGTAGCGGAGATGTAAAAATCGTTAAAACAAGAAATAACGAATACAAGAGCAAATATGTAATAATAGCAACTGGGCGAAGTAGGAGATCTTTAAATCTTAGAGGTGAAAAAAAATTACAAGGTAGAGGTATAAGTTATTGTGCGCTTTGTGATGGACACTTTTTTAAAGATAAGGATATAGCAATTGTTGGAGCAGGAGATAGCAGCTTAGAAGAGGCACTATATCTATCCAAAATAGTAAAATCTATAAAAATTATAGTAAGAGGTTCAGTTTTAACTGGCAATAAAGAACTTGTCAATTCCGTAAATAAAACCGATAATATAGAAGTTCTTTATAAGAAAAATGTGAAAGAATTACTCAGTGAAAACGAAATGCTTTCAGGAGTAAAATTAGATGACGGTAGTATTTTAAAAATATCTGGACTGTTCGTATATATAGGGTTTGATCCGATATTGCCATTTAAAACAGAGATTACTTTTAAAAACAATAAGGGTTATTTAATTACAGATGAACATTTTGAAACAAGCGAAAATGGAATATACGCAGCAGGAGACATTATAAATAAAGAGATGTATCAGATAATATCTGCAGAATATGAAGGTGCAACGGCTGCAAATGATATTGCTAAAAAATTGACAAAGAAAAATTAGGGTGTTAAAATACTACCCATATAAAAATTAAGAGGTGCAAATGAATAATCTAGTTTTAGCATATTTAGGAGATGCTGTATACGAACTTTATGTGCGAGAGTTTCTCATTCATAATGGACTTTCTAAAGTTAAAGATTTGCAAAATAGTGCAGTCAAATATGTGAGTGCTGAAGCTCAAGCGAATATACTAGAAGAACTAATAAACAATGGTATAATAAGAGAAGAAGAATTAGACATAATAAAAAGGGGAAGAAATGCACATAGTCACTATAATAAAAGCACTGATATAATAACTTATAAAAAGTCTACAGGATTTGAAACACTAATAGGATATTTATACTTGAATAATAGAGATAGGCTAGATGAAATTATGAAGGAGGTACTCGAATAGATGAAAGTATTTGGAAAAAATGTGTTCAATGAACTAAAAACCAACAGTAAAAATATTAAAAAAGTGTATCTGAGTACTTCTTTTAAAGATAAAGATATTATTGATTTCATAAAAAAAAATAATATTCCTTATGTTACTGTCGATAAGAACCGATTTAATAACATAGCTAATGGCAATACCCAAGGAATAATATTGGAGATCAATGAATATGAATATAAAAGACTCGAAGATATAGATACTACTCAAAAATTCATATTGATATTAGATCATTTAGAGGACCCTCATAATTTTGGTGCAATCATAAGGACTTGTGAAGCTCGAGGAATAAAATCTATTATTATTCCAAAAGATAGAAGTGTTACGGTAAATTCCACTGTTATGAAGACAAGTACCGGTGCCTTAGAGTATGTGGACATCTATGAAGTAACAAATTTAAAAAATGCAATTGATTATCTAAAAAATAAAGGATATTTTGTATATGGAGCCGAAGCTGACGGAGTAGATTACAGCACTGTAGATTACAGCGATAAATTAGTACTTGTAATCGGAAGTGAAGGTAATGGACTAAGTAAAATAGTTAGAAATAATTGTGATGTCATAATTAGCATTCCTATGAACGGACACGTAAATAGTTTGAATGCTAGCGTATCAGCAGGGGTATTGATGTATGGTATCAAAAATTGATTACGAATTGAACGACGCTAAACTTATAAACTCGATAAGGGAAAATAACGACGAAGCTAAAGATTATTTGTATACAAAATATAGTCCACTTATTCACAAAGAAATAAATAGAGTTAGACCTCAAGCTTATGTATTAGGAATAGATTTATCCGATTTATCACAAGAAGCGATGTTAGCTTTTACAAACGCCATAAACAGTTATGACGAGAACGCAAACGTAAAATTTATTACCTTTGCGACACTCTGTATAAGAAGGAAATTGCTCAATATGCTCGCGAAATATTCTACTAATAAAAATATGGCTATGAAGACATCTATTCCATTAGACTCTAACATAGAAGACTCGAACAGTACGCTCATAGATTTTTTAAAGGATTCGGATGAAAAAGACCCATTAAATCACATGATTACAAATGAATCGATTGATGAAATAAATAAAGTGATATTAGAAAAGCTGAGCGAAAATGAGAGAATCGCTTTTCAGCAAAGTATACAAGGAAAAAGCGTGGAAGAGATCTCAAAAATTCTAAATATGACTCCAAAACAGATTTATAATTTAATATATAGAGCTAGAGGTAAGATAAAATCTAATTAAATTATCAAATTATGTTTGCAAAAAACACCTGTTTATGCTATATTATATCTAGCACTCAGGTGTTTTTATTTTGGAGGAAAATTATGGCAAAATTAAATGTCACTGTGGAAAACGGACTCGATGATGTTAAACTCGAGAGTTCAGAAAAATTAAAAAGGAATAAAAAGGATAAAGAGATCGATAAAAAAAAAGTAAAAAAAGAAAAGAAACAGAAAAAAGAAAAAATTAAGAAAGAAAATTATTTTTCTGGCATAGTTAAAGAGATGAAGTTAGTAACTTGGCCTACTAAAAAAAACTTAGTTAAATATTCTATCTCGACTATAATTATGATAATTGTTTTAGCGCTTTTCTTTATAGGAATTACAGCTTTATTCGATTTATTATATTCTTTAGTACAAGGATGGTTAGCTTAATATGGAAAAATTGTGGTATGTAGTAAATACTTATAGTGGACACGAAGCAAAAGTTAAAGAAAAATTGGAAGCTCGTGCTGAATCTATGGGATTTCAAGATTATATATTTAGAGTTGTAGTGCCAGAAACAACGGAGATTGAAACTCTTAAAGACGGTACAAAAAAAGAAAAAAAGAAAAAACTATTTCCCGGATATGTTTTAGTAGAAATGATTATGACAGATGAAGCGTGGTATATCGTTCGAAATACTCCAGGAGTGACTGGATTTTTAGGATCAAGCGGTAAAGGTGCAAAACCTACTCCATTACTTCCACAAGAGATAGACAAAATACTTGCAAATATGGGCATGACTAGATTAGATACTGATAAAGAATTGGAAGTAGGAACAAAAGTCAAAGTAATAGATGGACCATTCAGCGGAATGTATGGTACAATAGATTCTATCGATAAGGAAAACGCGAGACTCAATGTACTTATCGATTTATTTGGACAAGAAACTCCTGTTGAATTAGAAATGTTTCAAGTGTCTATAGAAAAATAATAGGTTTAGCTAGTGAGCCTTTTTTTAATACATAAATTTATAATTTTTTTCTTGAATATTCCCTATATTTGTGTTATAGTCTTAGACGAAGTTATTTTATATAACTTAAGTGGGAGGGAAATGCGGATTGGCCCTATACCACTTCGAACGTAAACAATGAAAGGATGTGTTTTTCGTGGCAAAAGAAATCGTAAGAAAAATTAATTTGCAAATACCTGCTGGTAAAGCTACACCAGCACCACCAGTTGGTACTGTTTTAGGACCTGCAGGAATTAATTTACAGGAATTTTGTTCAAAATTTAACGATGCTTCTAAAGATAAAATGGGCGATATCGTACCAGTTGTAATAACACTTTATAACGATAAGTCATACGATTTTGTCTTAAAGTCTGCACCAGCTCCATTCCTTATTAAAAAATATGCAAAGATCAATAAAGGAAGCGCTAAAGGTGCTAACGAGATAGTTGCTACTATTACTAAAGAAGATCTTCGTGCAATTGCTGAAACAAAACTTCAAGATTTAAATGCTTATACTGTAGAAGATGCTATGAAGATTATAGAAGGAACAGCGCGTAATATGGGTGTAGCCGTTAAAGGTGTAAACGACGCTGAATTAGCTGAACAAGAAAAAGAAGCTAAAAAAGAAGAAATCGAATTAGCAAAACGTGAAGCTGAATTAGAGGCAATGGAAGAAAGTGCTAAAGAAGAAGCTAAAGAAGTAGAAGTAATTTCTGAAAACAAGAAAGACGAAGAAGAAACTGAAAATTAAAAAATTTAATTATATAAATCCGCTCTATAAATAAACCACGATTGGAGGGAAAAAAGTGAAAAAGTTTGGAAAAAAATATGTGGAAGCTTCTAAACTAATCGATAAAAATACAAATTATTCGGTAGAAGAAGCAGTTGAACTAGTAAAAAAGACAGCAGTAACTAAATTTGATAGTACTGTTGAAATAGCTATTAACCTAAATATCGATACAAAAAAAGCTGACCAGCAAATGCGTGGATCGATCGTATTGCCAAACGGTACAGGAAAGACTAAAAGAGTTTGTGTACTAGCTAAAGGTGCTCAGGCTGAAGAAGCTAAAAAAGCAGGTGCAGAATATGTTGGGGATACAGATTTAATAGATAAAATGGCTAAAGAAAACTGGTTTGATTTCGATGTTATCGTCGCTACTCCAGAAATGATGCCATTACTAGGAAAAATCGGTAAGATTTTAGGACCAAAAGGGTTAATGCCAAATCCTAAGACAGGTACAGTTACAATGAATGTAGCTAAAGCTGTCGAAGACATCAACAAAGGTATGATTGAGTATCGTGCTGATAGTTATGGTATAATTCATGCGTCTGTAGGTAAGGTATCATTTGATAGTGCTAAATTAGTTGAGAATATCAATTACTTTGTAAATACTATAGTTAAAGCAAAACCTTTAACAGTAAAAGGTAATTATATTAACTCAATAGCTATTTCTAGTACTATGGGACCTGGTATTAGATTAGATAAAAATTCTTTTGACAAATAATAATACTTATTATATAATAACGAAGAAATGAAAAAACGTTTATCCATAGACAGTAGGGGATGAAAGTCTTAATAATCCTACCGAGGGGAACTTAACATATATAAGCTTTCCCTGTGGAAAGTTTTTTTAGATAAATGAAAGGAGTTTTTATATGGCAAGTGAGAAGAATTTAAATGCAAAAAAAGAGACAGTAAAAGAAATTTCTGATAAACTTAAAAATAGTGCATCTATTATAGTATTTTCATATCAGGGAATGACTGTTGAAGACATGGCTAATCTTCGTAAAGAACTTAAGAAGTCTAATAGTGAAGTAAAAATTTATAAGAACACTTTAGCTAAAAGAGCTTTTACCGATGCTAATATAAATAACGAAGAGTTCTGGGAAGGACCAAATGCTATTTTATTCGGTAGTGAACTTTTAGAACCAATAAAAGTTATAAGTAAATTTAGCAAAGACAACGAGCACATCAAAATAAGAACTGGACTAGCTGATGGAAAAATACTAACACTAGACGAAATTAAAGCTTACGCAGAGATACCTTCAAGAGAAGGATTACTAACGATGATTGCAAGTGGCTTAATGGAATATGTAAAAGAAATTGCAATTGGAATCGATATGTATGCCAAAAAATTAGAGGAAAACGAAAAATAGGAGGGAATGATATAATATGGCAAAATTAAGTACAAAAGAAATAATTGACGCTTTAAAGGAAATGACAATTCTTGAATTAAAAGATTTAAAGGATGCTATGCAAGAAGAATTTGGAATCGACATCAACGCAGTAGCAGTTGCTGCTCCAGCTCAAGGCGGTGCTGAAGAAGCTGAAGACGCTGCTAAGACTGTTGTATTAAAAGATGCAGGTGCTCAAAAAATAGCAGTAATTAAAGTTATACGTGAAATTACTGGTTTAGGTCTTGTAGAAGCTAAAGGTATTGCTGATAAAGGCGGAAATATTAAAGAAAACGTTCCAGCTGATGAAGCTAACCAAATTAAAGCTAAACTTGAAGAAGCTGGCGCTACTGTTGAATTAGCTTAATTAAAAAATGCGAATTATCGCATTTTTTTTATTTGATAAATTATCTAATAAAAATAATGGTACGTCTAATATTAATTAAACAAATTAATTAAATTCCATAAAATGTCAGTTGTGAAGTAGATTTCACATTGTTTTTTGATGATTATGTGCTATAATTTAAGTATAGAGAGGAGAGTTATGAAAAAGTTTTTTGAAAAATATGATTTGATTAAAATATCTGGTATATTGGTTTTAATCTCTGTATTACTTACTTGGGTTATTCCATACGGTTATTTTTCAGGATCAGATATGGTAATCGAGGATATTACTAGAGTTGGATTAGCTGACTTTATGCAATATGGATTACTAGGAATGTATTATTTCACTGTTCTTGTAACTTTCTTGTTCGTATTAGGTGGGTTTTATCAAGTCCTTTCTAAAACAGCAGGATACCAGAAACTAATCAAAGGCATTTGTGAGAAATTAAAGGGACGTGAAATTCCATTTGTTTTGGCTATTTCATTTGTTCTTGCTGCAATTTGTAGCGCTGCGAATGAATATTTTCCAATTTTGGTACTTATACCATTTGTTATTACAATTTTGCATCGCTTAAAAGTTGACAAAATTTCAGCATTTTCTGCCACATTTGGTGCACTTTTAGTTGGTACTATAGGCAGTACTTTTAGCACTAAAGTTGTAGGTTATATTAACGATGCTGTCGGCTCAACTGTAGATACTTATTTGCTTGTCAAAATTTTAATATTCTTATTTGCATATGTGGCATTAAATATATTTACGTGTGCGCGCATAAGCAAATCAAAAAAAGATAAAAAATTTGAAGAATATGATAAATTTGAAATTGACGAAGTAAAATCTACTAAAAAGAATGCAGCTATTTGGCCTTATATTGTTTGTGCAATACTCATATTTGTAACAATAGTACTAGCATATTTCCCTTGGAGTACATGGGAAGTTACTATATTTGAAGATGCTACAAATTGGGTTAACGAATTATCACTATTCGGCGTACCAATAATTTCTTATGTATTTAGTAATTTTGTTTCATTTGGAACATGGGATATCTTTACTATCCAGTTTGTAATGTTGTTTGCAACATTATTGATTCATTGGTTTGGTAAAGTCTCACTAGATGAAGTTTTTGAATCTTATGGCGAAGGCTTTAAAAAGATGGCACCAGTTGTTATAATTCTGCTATTTGTGTACATGATACTAGAATTTGCTGTCATGTTCCCAGTAGTTCCTGTAATAGTCGATTGGATTGCTTCCCTTGCTGACGGATTCAACGCTTTCTTAGCTTTCATTGCAGCACTAATTACATCATTATTTGGTGTAGAAATGCAATATGTAATGAGCTTAGCTGGAACTTATTATGCTGCAACATTTGCTGAAAATACAGATGTCATTGCAATTATTTTCCAAACAGCATTCGGTCTTATCAGTTTCATTGCACCATCTAGTGCAATACTTATGATGGGATTATCATATATGAATATTTCATATAAAGAATGGTTTAAATATATTTGGAAATTCTTACTAATAATGCTAGTATTCGTTGCTATAGTAATAACGATTCTAGTTTTAGTGTAAAACTTGCTTATGCAAGTTTTTTTATTCTATAATTTCATAATTTTTGCTATAATTATTTAGTAATCAATTTTTTATAGGAGGCAATATGAAAAAAGTTGTAGTTTTTGGTGGCGGTACAGGACTATCGTGTCTTTTAACTGGTCTTAAATTATTTCCAATAGATGTAACAGCGATAATTTCTGTGAGTGATAATGGGAGTAGTACGGGACAATTAAAAAAAGAATTAGACATTCCCGCTGTAGGAGACGTTGGTAAAGTTTTAATTTCAATGGCAAATGTAGAAGACGATTTTATCGATTTACTAAGATATAGGTTTACAAAAGAGAGCTTTTTAGAGAACCATCCAGTTAGAAATATTCTTTTAGCTGCTTTAATCGATTTAAAAGGAAATTTAACCGATGCTACGAAATATATGTGTCACCTGCTAAATATAAAAGGTACAGTTCTTCCGCTTACTGAAGAAAAAGTTGAATTAGTTGGGGAAAGTATATCTGGAGAAGATTATCTGGGAGAAGAAAGCGTTAGTCAAAATATTAAAAATATTAAAAAATTAAAATATGATCATAGCGTAAATATTCGCAACGAGATAATTGAAAAAATACGCGAAGCTGAACTCATCATCTTTAGCCCAGGAAGTTTATATACTAGCATATTGCCTCATCTAATCGTACCTGAAATTAAAGAAGCAATAAAAAAAGCAGATGCACCCATTATGTATATCTCTAATTTGGTTACACAACCTGGAGAAACGGATAATTATGCAGTCAGTGATCACATAAGGACATTAAACAAATATTTAGATGGTCGTAAAATAGATATCGTAATAGCGAATAATGCAAAAATAGATTCGGCAATAGTAAACAAATATAGTTCGTTAGAACATAAAATGCTTGTAAATATAGATAGAGAGAATATAGAAAAATTAAAAGCAAGACTTATAGAAGATAAAATATTTGCTGTTGAAAACGGAATGATTAGACATGATGCGTTGAAAACTTCGTATTTGATATTTTCATACCTTATGGAAGGTGACTAAAATGACATTTTCGATACAAATTAAGGATGAAATAGCCAGCGAACCATTAAACGAAATTGAAAATAGATACTTATTATTGGGGTATTTATTCGTAAACGCAACTGTTAGAAAAGAAATAGTATCCGTATCATTAGAAAACGCAAGTATTGCTAGAAAACTTTTTAAAACTTTTAAATATTCTTATAAACTAGAACCTAAAATAACGGTTAGAACTCAAAAAAAATTTTACCTCAAAAAAATTTTTATAATAGAAATAAAAGATAAAACGGGAGTTTTTTTATCCGAGTTTAACAACTTAGAATTTTTTGATAATGAAAGCAAAGTAGCATTTATAAAAGGTATTTTTCTGTCTTCGGGAAGTGTAAGCGACCCTAAAAAGAGTGGCTATCATCTCGAATTAACCTTTGCAGATGAAAATAAAGCTCTATTTGTACTAAATATTTTAAACAGTTTAGAATATACTTTTAAGATTATTAAACGCGATAAGGGATACATGCTTTATATAAAAGCTGGAGAAGAAATAAGCGATTTCTTAAAACTCTTAGGTGCAGTAAATTCTTTATTTTATTTCGAAGACATCAGAATTTATAGAGATCATAAAAATATGGTAAATAGGCTCAATAATTGTGAACAAGCTAACTACGAAAAATCGCTTAAAACAGCAGATAAACAGACGGAGATGATTAGTTATTTATACAATAACGACTACCTTTCTTTATTAGATGATAAAACTAAACAAGTTGCGGAATATAGGATTAAATATCCTGAAGTAAGTTTTCAAGCCCTTGCTAATATTATGAGTAATGAGATAAATAAAAAAGTTACTAAATCGTATATAAATCATCATTTTAGAAAGATAAACGAAGTATATAATCGTATTATTAATAATGAACAGGCAAATGAATAATTTGTCTTTTTTTGTACAATTTTGAATATGAATAAAATAAATAGAGAAAAAATTTTTAAATATGGTATAATATTTAAGTAAGGATGATAAATATGGGGAATAAAATTAATATAAATATTAACAATCTTTTTGGAATCAGTGCAGATGCGGGAGTAAGTATCTGCGATATTGCACACGATTATAAAAAAGTGACAGGTAAGCCTGTTGTAGGTGCCAAAATAGACAATATGATTGTCGATTTTGATACAAAACTATATGAAGATACGAGAGTTGATTTCTTCGATTATACAGATCCAGAAGGCAATAAAATGTATCAAGCTGGACTTAAATTCGTACTTATAATGGCAGTAAAGTCACTATGGAATAAGAATGTCTATTTTAAATATTCAATAGATAAGGGAATATATGTAGAAGTAGATAAAAAACTTAGTGATGCAGATATTTTGGAAATTAAAATAAAAATGGAAGAAATAATTGGCTATGATTTTCCGATAAAAAAAAGAGTTACTAAGAGGAGAGACGCTATAACATATTATCTTTCTACTGGAGATACAGAGAAAGCTGAAAATATATGTAATATTCCAAACAGTTACGTAGAATTATATGAGATAGACCACACCTTTAATTATTTTTATAGCGACATGCCATATAGTACTGGTGAACTTGGTCAATTCAATATTGAAAGAATAGACAAAAATGCAATCGTACTTATGTATCCGAGAATAGATTCTAAAAATACAGTTCCTTCTTTAAATT
This sequence comes from uncultured Bacilli bacterium, assembly GCA_944350395.1. Taxonomy (GTDB): domain Bacteria; phylum Bacillota_I; class Bacilli_A; order RF39; family UBA660; genus RUG11867. The sequence continues at coordinate 6,707 of CALVPA010000017.1, read as the reverse complement.
ATAATGATAAAATATATAATGAACTCGTTAAATATAGCAAGTGGTCCAATAAAATGGGTATACCGTACGTTTCATCATTAAATAAGCTAATTTCAGAGTCTAAAATACAGATGTTTATAAAAATGAACAACATATATCTAAATGATTTACTATATTCGATTGCAAAAGACATAGTAAAAAAAGCTAAAACTGTAAAATTAGTTTTAATTGGTGGTCCTAGCAGTTCTGGCAAGACTACAAGTGCTCACAAGCTTTGTACATGCCTAGAAGCTTATGGTATAAAGCCAATCGTTATAAGTGCAGATGATTACTTTAAAGAGAGAGAAGATACTCCTAAAGACGAAAAAGGTAACTATGATTTCGAGTGTTTAGAATCATTGGATTTAAATCTGTTTAATAATCAACTTAAAAAATTGTTGGCTGGTGAAAGTGTAGTACTTCCAACTTATAATTTTATATCAGGAAAAAAAGAATTCACTCGCGATCCGATAACACTCGGAGAAGATAATATCCTAGTTATTGAGGGACTTCACTGTCTAAACGACGAAATGACCAAAAAAATAAGTAGAGATAATAAATATAAGATGTTTGTTTGTCCATTTACTCCCCTAGGAGTAGATAAACACAATCATTTGTCGACTACTGATATGAGACTTATAAGAAGAATAGTTCGCGACAATAGAGTAAGAGGATACGATGTAGAGAAGACACTAAAGATATGGCCAAAAGTTAAAGAAGGCGAGGAAAAGTACATATTCCCATATACTGGTAACGTCGATGCAGTTTTGAATACAGCTTATGCCTACGAAGTTGGCATTTTGAGAGTCTATGTAGAACCACTTTTATATAGTGTTCCAATGCACTCCATATATTATGAAGAAGCAAGAAGAATACTAGGGGCTATAAGGACATTTTATCCTATAAGTAGTGAGTATATAGAAGATGATAATATACTCAGAGAGTTTATAGGTGGCAGTATATATGAAAAATAGATAGAGGAGATACGATGAAAAAGAAAATAGCAATAAACGGTTTTGGAAGAATAGGTAGAATGGCTTTTAGAGAGCTAATCAAGGATGAGGAAGTAGAAATAGTTGCAATAAACGATTTATCTAGTGTAGAAGAATTAGCTTATTTGATTAAATATGATACTGTTCACGGAAAATTTGATGAAAATATAGAATGCTCTAAAGATTCCATTATTTGCGGTGGTAAAAAAGTAAAGGTATTATCCGAGAAAGATGCTTCTAATTTACCTTGGGAAGAATTAGAAGTAGATCTAGTATTAGAGTGCAGCGGAGTATATACTAAATTAGAAGACGCTAAAAAGCATATCATGGCCGGTGCTAAACACGTAGTTATAAGTGCCCCTGGAAAAGGCGATATGAAAACAATCGTATACGGGGTTAATGAAAAAACTTTAACTGGTAAAGAAGAAGTTATAAGCGCAGCTAGTTGTACAACTAACTGTTTAGCACCAGTACTAAAAGTACTAGATGATGCATATGAAATTAAAATGGGATTCATGACTACGATACATGCCTATACAAATGATCAAGCAAACTTAGATGTTCAACACAAAAAAGGATATATGAGTAGACGAGGAAGAGCATGTGCTTTAAACATGATTCCTACTACCACAGGAGCTGCTACAGCGATAGGCAAAGTCATTCCTTCACTTACGGGCAAAATGAGTGGAAACGCAATTAGAGTACCTATTGGAGATGGTTCGATGATTGATTTATCTCTAGTGTTAAATAAAAAAGTAACAATTGAAGACATAAATGGAATTCTTAAAAAACACGAAAGCGAAGCACTAAAACTTACAATGGATCCAGTGGTATCAAGCGATATAATAGGTGAGAGAATAGGGGCTTTAGTAGACGGACTACTTACAGAGACAATAGATACTGAAAATGGCCAATTAGTGAAAGTTGTAGCTTGGTATGATAACGAGCTCGGATATACTTCTCAAATGATTAGAACAGTAAAGTATCTTTTAAATAAGGAATGTGATAGATAAATATCTATCCTTTTTTTATATGAAGTATAAAAACAATATTACGCACTATAATATTAGTAAGTTTAAATAGGTATTTAAAGTTGTCACAATTTGACATTAAAAGTAAAATATGGTATAGTATGCATCGTTCTTACAGGGAGGTTTGGACAAAATGAAAAATATAATGGCTTTCGGAGCCATGAAAAATATGGTTTGTTGTATAGCAGTTTTATTGCCGTTACAAGTAAACATAGGTACATACTTACCAATAAATGATGAGAATACTAATGAATATGTAATCGATGAATCTAATAGCGATACTCCTTTACCGAGCGATCAAAAAGTCGTATTAATGGATTTAAATAGTGAGTATTGTGATACGAAGTGTTTTTTACTTCAAAATAGAGAAAAAGTCGATTTTATAAGTGATATATTTGCAATCGATAGCGATTTAGTTATCGAAAACTTGATAGAAATAAATTCAAATGCTAAATTTGATGAATATAATATCGGAAGATTAATAGGTAGCGATGGTAACCTCAAAACTTATAATTCTTTTGATAGGGGATTAATTGAATATTTATATGAGTATAGTAGTGAAAATCCAGAAAATGTTGACAATCAAGTTGTCCCATACACTGGATCTAGTGAGTACGTAGTCGAATTGATTAAGTATTTTACTTCACTTTATGACAATGTAGATTACCTCACTGCAGTTAGTATTGGTGCAGCGGAAAGTGGCTATTATAAAGTCGGATATATGTTGAGAGCCAACAATATATACGGTGGAATGAGCAGTAGAGGATTAATAAAATATAAAAATATTGAATATGGAGTATTATCTTATATAAGATTATTATCGAATAGTTATTACGGAAAAGGGCTAAATACTATCGAAAGTATAGGTAGAGTGTACTGTCCAAGTTATGATGCTAACGGAAATAAAGTGGCAAGCAGTCACTGGCTATCTCTCGTTAGATCAGCTATGAACAAATATGAAGATACTTACAGTGTAGTAACAGTGAATGAACTAATTAATGATTAAGTTTGATATCTTAATCATTTTTTTGTATAATAAAATCGGTGAAGTAGAGTGGAAAGACGAGATAAAATAAATTATTATTTAGACATTGCAGAAAGTGTTTTAGAGAGAAGCTCATGTATAAGACGAAATTTTGGTGCCGTTATAGTTAAAAATGACGAAATAATAAGTACTGGTTATAATGGAGCGCCTAGAGGCAGAAAAAACTGCTGTGACATGGGCGAGTGTATGCGCGAAAAAATGAAAATTCCGCGTGGCGAAAGATATGAGATGTGTAGGAGTGTACATGCAGAACAAAATGCCATAATAAGTGCCGGTAGAAGCGATCTAATAGGTTCAACCCTATATCTAGTTGGGAAAGAATGTGGAACGAGCGAATATGTCAAAAATCCTGCACCATGTATGCTATGCAAAAGATTTATCATAAATGCTGGAATAAAACAAGTAGTGTTGAGAAATACTAAAGATGATTATACGATTATAGACACGCAAGAATACATCGATAAAGATGATTCTTTAGAAGGGAAATTTGGATATTAATGATTAAATTTTTGAAAGATGTAGACATAAAAGATAAAAGGGTAATAGTTAGAGTCGATTACAATGTTCCTATTAAAGATGGGGAAATACTTAGTACAAAAAAGATAGACGATTCTTTTAAGACGTTAGACTATTTAATAGAGAATAATTGTAAAATAATTTTACTCACTCACTTTGGAAGAGTAAAAACTGAAGAAGATAAGCTAACAAATACGATTAAACCAGTATTCGAGTATATAAAAAGTCTAAATAAATATAATATACTTTATTCGAGCGAAGCGATGGGTCCAATGTTAGATGTGATGGTTAAAAATCTATTACCTAGGCAAATAATACTTGCAGAAAATACTAGATTTTTAGATTTAAATGGTAAATTAGAGAGTTCTTGCGATGTACAGTTATCGATGTATTGGGCGCATTTGGCGGAGTATTACATTGACGATGCATTTGGCAGTATGCATAGGAATCATGCTAGTATAACGGGCATACCTAAATATTTGCCAAGCGCGGTAGGCTTTTTAGTAGAAAAAGAATTAAAGAATTTGAATTGCTTAGTTAATGATATAGAAAAACCTTTTGTTGTCGTAATGGGTGGAGCAAAATTAGATGATAAAATCGAACTAATCTATAGTCTTGCCGAAAGAGCAGATTATATATTATTAGGTGGTGGAATCGCAAATACATTTTTAAAAATAGCTGGGTTCGATATAGGATCGAGTTTGGTTAGTGATACAGCTCTAATAAAAGCAAAAGCTATTCTCGAAGAATTTCCTGACAAAATAATTCTTCCGAAAGATGTCATAACATCTCCATCATATAGTGATGTAAAATATGAACATAAAAAATTAGATGAAATAGTTATAGACGATGTTATAGGTGATATCGGTAGTGGCGCAATAGAAAACTACAAAAGAATTTTAAATAGTGCTAAAACTATATTTGTAAACGGCACTGTGGGCATATATGAGCAAAAACCTTTTTCTAATGGAACTAGAGAAATATTAGAAATAGTATCTAACACTAATGCTAAAAAGATAGTTGGTGGCGGTGATGCAGGCAGCGCAGTAAAAGCATTTAAACTAGAAGATAAGATGACATTTATTTCTACCGGTGGAGGAGCAACTCTTACATATATTGCAAATCAAACACTTCCTGGAATAGAAGCTATAGAGGAATCCAATGAAAAAGATATTTGTTAATTTAAAAGATTGGTTCGATTTAGAAGAAAATAGGAACTTTGCAGAAAATATACAAGGTTTGAATGTAATTGTTTTTCCTTCTATGCCCTATCTTTATATATATAATAACCTAAAAGGTATTGAACTTGGGTCACAAGATGTATCAGCATTTGATATAGGAGCACATACGGGTTCAGTGAACGTAAAACATTTAAAAAACTTTAATATTGATTGGGCTATACTCAATCACAACGAATTAAAAATAGAAAGCTTTGATATTTTGTATAACAAGATATTAAATTGCTTAGAAAACAATATTAAAGTAATACTTTGCATAAATGATATAGAAAAGCGAGAATTTAACATTTTAAAGAGACTGGCTAAAAATATTGAAAATTTTAACGAAGTATATATAGCTTATGAGACTATAAAAGAGATAGATATATATACTATAAAGGAGAATATAGAAATTATCAAAAACTTTTGTAAAGAAACTTTTGGGTACATAAATCCTATTATATATGGAGGAAATATTAACTCTGAAAACATACAAGAATACTCATCTACTCTAAGTATTGATGGCATACTAATTAGTAGAGGAGCTCTCGATATCGATAAATTTAAGACTATAATAAGTGTAGTGAAATAATTCATGACTATTATTTTAGTTTTTTTTTTGATATAATACGCATGAAGAGACGAGAGTGTATAAATGAGAGAAATTAAAGAAGGAGATAAATTACAGATACATTGTTATAAACACGATGGTACTCTGCATAGAACATGTGATGAAGCAACAGTATTAAAAGTCGAAGAAGATGTGTTAGTATGTGCAAATTATAAAACGGAAATAAACGAAAGCGGCGGTGAAAGATATCATACGAGGGAACCAGCAATTTTGTTCTTTTATAAAAATGAATGGTTCAACATAATTGCACAGATGAAAGATAAAGGGCTTTATTATTATTGCAATATTGCAAGCCCATACATTATAGATGATGGGCTCATAAAATATATAGATTACGATCTCGATTTGAGAGTGTACCCTGACGGGTCATATAAAATACTCGATAGGAATGAATACAGGTATCATAAGAAAAAAATGCATTACAGTGACGAACTAGAAAAAGTTTTACAATATGAACTTTCTAAACTCATAAAATATAAAGAGAATAAAGAAATAGCATTTGACGAAAAAAAAGTTGCATATTATTATAAATTGTATGAGTTGATTAAGCACTCTAAACAAGAAAAACACTAATTTTATGTCGAAAAAAGTACAATTTTTAAAAAAATTAAAAAAAAAAAAAAAAAGTGTTGACTTTGAGATTTGGATTTGATATATTACTTGTGCACACACGGAAAGAGCCCTTGATTAAAGGTTTGTGAGTGCAAATGATCTTTGAAAACTGAGTAAAATGTCAATTATTTAATTGAGTAGCTAAGATTAAACTTTAACTTAAATAATTAACTTTATTATAGAAGTTATTTTTTATTGAGAGTTTGATCCTGGCTCAGGATTAACGCTTGCGGCATGCCTAAGACATGCAAGTCGAACGAGAAGGCCTACGGAATTAGCATTGAAGTATGAGTGCTTGCACAAGTACGGATTTGCTGACGAAGTAGATTACCTTCTAGTGGCAAACGGGTGAGTAACACGTGGGTTACCTACCTTTAAGTTGGGGATATCATCTGGAAACGGATAGTAATACCGAATGTGATCTACGGATTAAAGAAGCCTTTAAAGCTTCGCTTAAAGATGGGCCTGCGGTGCATTAGCTAGTTGGTGGGATAAAAGCCTACCAAGGCGACGATGCATAGCCGAACTGAGAGGTTGATCGGCCACACTGGGACTGAGACACGGCCCAGACTCCTACGGGAGACAGCAGTTAGGAATATTCGTCAATGGGGGAAACCCTGAACGAGCAATGCCGCGTGAACGATG
>CALVPA010000016.1 GCA_944350395.1 uncultured Bacilli bacterium | reverse complement strand
ATATTTACTATTATAATTATGATAGAATTAAAGTTAAATTAAAAGGACTGTCTCCTGTAAATTACAGGTTACAATCCTCTAATTAGAAGTTATTTATAAACTGTCCAACTTTTGGGGTTCAGTTCATTGTATAACTTTTATTTTTCTGGATTAAATATTATTTTTACTGCAGAATCTTTTCCACTAGTTAGTCTTTCAAAAGATTTATTAGCATCCTCTAAAGGTACGATGTCATCTATGTATTTATCCACATCTATACATTTTCTAGATATCAAGTCAATGCAGTTATCGAAGTCTTTTTCTGTATATGCAATTGCACCTTTCATAGTGACTTCACCCATAACTGAAACTACTACAGGAATTGTAACTGGTCCTAATGATACACCTACTAAAACTACAGTACCTCCTGGTTTAACTGCCATTATCGCTTCGCTTACTGCAGCAGAATTTCCGCAGCATTCGATGACTATGTCGAATCCACCTTCAGTTTTTTCGACAAGTTTCTTTACTATATCTGGATCTTTTGCATCGAAATATTCGGTAGCCATACCGACAGTTGTTGCTTTTTGTCCTCTTTCTTCATTAGTCTCTAACATAGCTATATAACTAGCACCATCTAATTTAGCAAATTCACATGCCATAAGTCCTATTATACCGCCACCTACGACGAGTACTTTAGCTCCAACTTTTACATCTGCTAAAGCTACTGCATGCAAACTTACTGCTGAAGGTTCGACCATAGCAGCTTCTTCAAAAGTCATCTCATCAGGTATAGCGCGTACCATATCGGCTCTACAACTAGTGTATTCTGCATAACCACCTGGATTTGTAAGTGCTAGGCCTACAGCCTCACTCCAAGTGTATCTGCAATATTGTGGATTTCCACTTCTACATGCTTCGCACTTTCCACATGGAGAAATTGGTAAACCAGTAACTCTGTCTCCAACTTTCAAATCAGTTCTGCTTCCAGGATCAGTAACTACACCTGCAAATTCGTGTCCCATCACTAGTCCTTTTGGTTCTCCGCTATCCCAATAATGGATATCTGATCCACATATTCCACAAGCTTTAACCTTTATCACCACAGAGCCATCCTTACTTACAGGTGATTCTATTTCACTAGTGACAAGTTTTTTCTTATCTTCTAATTTTACACACTTCATAAGTTTTTCTCCTCTACTTTCTTTTAAATTATAACATAACTAATTCTATTTACACATATATTTTACACAAAAAACCGTAAATTAAAAGTAAAATAATAAATTGTTTTACAATTATGCTCTAAGTGCCAATTATAAATTTTCACATATAATAAATTGTAAGTGGTGAAATATATGAATTGTTTATTATCCATTAAAAATTTAAATAAAACATTCGATTCAAAAGATGAAAAAATATGTGCGATAGAAGACATAAGTTTAGATATAAATGAAGGTGAAATAATTGGCATCGTCGGTACTAGTGGATGTGGAAAAAGCACTCTCTTAAACATAATTGCAGGATTAATAAAACAGACTAGTGGAACATGCACTTTTTCAAAAGATAGTCCAAAGATTTCTTATATGCTTCAAAGTGATGCCCTTTTGCCGTGGAAAACTGTCCTAGAAAATGCAACTTTAGGTTTAGATTTGATGCACATTAAAACGGAAGAAAGCGTTAAGGAAGTTAAAAAAATGTTAAAAGAGTACGGTTTAAAAGACTTCATAGATAAAAAGCCGGCGTCTTTATCCGGCGGAATGAAACAGAGAGTTGCTCTCATAAGATCTTTAGCGATTAAACCAGATATTTTGCTCTTAGATGAGCCATTTAGTGCTTTAGATTATTACACAAGGCTCACTATTTCAAACGACGTACAACGCCTTATTAAAAAGACCAAGACGACCACTATAATAATAACCCATGACATCGCAGAAGCACTCTGTTTTGCAGACAGAGTCGTAGTTCTCTCTTCTAGACCTAGTAAGGTTAAAAATATCTATGATTTAAAATTTCCTAAAAATTTAAATTTTATAGAAAAAAGAACTCTACCAGAGTTCAATAATATGTACAATGTCATTTGGAGGGATTTAGATGTCAAAATATAAGATAAAAGTTTTGTGTATTCAAGTTATCGCTGTCCTAGCTCTTCTTATTCTATGGGAAATAGCCGCTGAAACAGGATTAATAAATTCCTTTATATTCTCTTCTCCATCCAAAATTTTTACTACTCTAGTAGATTTACTAAAAAGTGGAGAACTTTTTAACCATATATTAGTTACTTTTAAAGAAGTATTTGTCGCATTTTTTATAGGTACAATAATCGCTTTTGTAATAAGTATTATCATGTACCTAAATAAATTTATAGCAGATATACTTGACCCATTTCTTACTATGTTAAACTCACTACCAAAAGTAGCACTTGGACCCATAATAATAATATGGACTGGTGCTAACCAAAAGTCTATAATCGTAATGGCTTTGCTTACAAACATTATAATTTCTATAATAACTATATATAACGGTTTTATACACACAGATGAATTAAAAATAAAACTGTTTAATACTTTTAAAGCAACTAAGTATCAAATTCTTACAAAACTGGTAATTCCAGCTAATCTTAGCACGATTGTAAGTTCTCTTAAGATAAATATATCTTTGACTTTTATTGGTGTAATTATGGGAGAATTTTTGGTCAGTAAAAGTGGAATAGGTTATATCATCTTGTATGGTACTCAGGTTTTCAATCTCAATCTCGTAATAACCGGCATCTTGATACTAGTACTCATGTCTTACGTCATCTATAAGTTGATAACTGTATTAGAAAGAAAATATATCACTAACGATTGAAATAGATTTTAACATCTTTACAGGAATCGATATCTATATCGTAATATTCGATATAGTTTTTAATTTCACTTTCATTTTCAGGTATGTAATCTATCAAATAAACTGTTTCATATTTAGAAGGCAAAGATACATCATACATAGAGCACTCTAAGTGTATTTTGATATACCAATTCATCTCAGTATTTTTTTTATATACATTACTATATATGTAGGTGTTAGATAAAAGTAATAAAATACTAAAACTTATCCAAATTCCCTTTAAAAAATCATTTGGCAAAACGTAATTGATAAGTTCTAAGATTACCATTATATCTAATATAAAAGGTAATAATAAATTAGACGTATTTATAGTACTATTACATAATATGATGATTAAGTATAATATTTTTACAGTGTAATAAATCTTTATTCTATCTTTGAATATCTTGCTGTTATTCGCATGCAGTAAGATATATAAAGTTGATACAGTAAATAAAACATAGGAAATATAGTTTAAGATATAGTTTGTACTGAGTAAGTACGCCAAAGAAAAGACAGTGATAGATGTAATCGATAAAGTGACATAAACTTTATTTTTAAACGTTCCTTTAACAAATATCTTGATACTTAAAAATAATAAAAGGCTTATTAAAATTAGTATGATAAAAAAATTCATGTTAAATATTTTAGGAATCAATTCGTGAAAAAGATTATAAGTTATATTAAATGAATAGACTTCTCTGTATGAACTGGATATAAACATAATTAAGAAGCCTGTAATTGTACCGAATAATAGAGATAAAAGATGTTTAAAATTATCCTTTTCTCTATATTTGTTTATAAATAGAGTCACTACTAATATCAGTATTAAAGTTGTCACATTGTAACTTATGAGTGTAGAAACTAATCCAAATATAAATATTAGTAATATATTTAATTTATTAATAGTTTTTTTCAAAATAAAATTTATTAATATTAGTACAAATAGCGTTCCTAAAAATTCATTTATAAATCCGTTTAAAGATACGTAGGTAGAATTAATAAGCATATTATCTAAAAGAAAAAATAAACATATACCCACGTACAATAAATTGTTATTTTTTTTATTTATTATGTTTTTAATGAGCACGAATAATGAAATAGTTATAATCGAGTAAGTTATGACTTTTAAAAGTTTATATTTTGTAAGAAGTATTGATATAATGCTACCCAAAAGTTTTCCATATGAAATATTCAAAAAAGAATTAAATCCTTTAAAAGGAGCAACACTTGACCAATACCAATCACTCTTTAAAGGTGAAAACAGTGCAGATAGTATAAATACTAGTATAAAAACTACTATGTAATACCAATTCTTTTTTATAAACTTCATAACTACTCCCCCACTTCATTTTAGCATATTTGATAGAATTATGGTATAATTTTTTTAGGTGGTAAAAATGGACATAAGAAGTATTATGCTAAGAAATGAAAAGACTTTATCTGAATATGCTACTTTAGATAAAGATGCGATAAGATTTGAATCTATAGAAGATGATATAAGACCAAATTATTTTAGAGATACCGACCGCATAATCCATTCTTTATCTTACACTAGATATACGGATAAAACTCAAGTTTTTACGCACTGGCAAAATGACAATATCAGTAAGCGCGTAATACATGTGCAACTTGTGAGCAAAATTGCGAGAACTATCGGTAGAGCACTTTCATTAAATGAAGATTTAATAGAGGCAATCGCTTTAGGACACGATATAGGTCACGTTCCTTTCGGACATCCTGGAGAGCATATATTAAATGAGATAAGCCAAAAATATGATGGTACGATTTTTTTTTATTTTTTCGAAAGCGTAAGAGAACTTATGAATCTTGAAAATAACGGATTAGGTACCAATATAACCGTGCAAACACTAGACGGAATACTTTGTCACAATGGAGAATTTATAGAAGGTGAGTATCATCCTAAAAAGAAAACTAAAGAAGAATTTTTAAATGAATACTATGCCTGTTATAAAGATGAGAACATCATAAAAAGATTAAAGCCCATGACTTTGGAAGGGTGTGTAGTAAGAGTATCTGATATGATTGCATATTTAGGAAGGGATATAGAAGATGCTATAAGATTAGGCGTTTTAAAAGAAAATTCGGTTCCAAAAGAGATAACAGACATTTTAGGTCATACAAACAGAGAAATAGTAAATACCATTACTCTCGATATCATCTATAACAGCATCGGTAAACCTTATTTAAAATTATCTGACGAAGTTTATAAAGCTATAGTAAAATTAAAAAAATTTAATTATAAAAATATTTATTATAAAGCGAATACCGAAGAAACGCTCGAACACTATAAAAAAATATTTAATGAGCTATTTTTATATTATATGGACAATATAAATGATAAAGAGTGTTCTATAAACAAGATATTTTTATCTAATATGAGTGAAAAATATTTAAATAATACGTCTGTTACAAGAAAAGTTATCGATTATTTGGCTGGAATGACAGATGATTTTATAGAAAAAGAATATAATCTAATGTTACAAAAAAAAGAGGAAAAAATTTAAATTTTCCTCTTTTTCTGTGTTAATTGATCGAACGCATTTTTGACCCATTTTTTAATATAATCAAATTCTTCATCGTTTAAACGACTGATTTCTTCTGATAATATTTCTTTCCTTACTTTGCTTTCATATTTGTGTATAACTATGTCATAAATATAGACATACACTTCTCCAGCAAGTGAGTCCAAATAGCTATAGTCTTTTTCCAAATTAATCGACTAATTCGAGACGAACTTCTAAAGCATCGTCTCCTTTTCTTTCATTTAACTTTAATATTCTAGTATATCCACCGTTTCTAGCTTCGTATTTCTTAGCTAAATCGTTAAATATAATATCTACAACTCTTGAATCATTGTGTAAGAAAGCAAGTGCTTTTCTTCTAGAAACTAATGTTCCTCTTTTACCATAAGTAATCATCTTATCGACAAGTTTACGAACTTCTTTAGCTCTGGCTTCAGTAGTTACGACATAACCATTAGAGATTACTGTTTTAGTTAGACCTGCTAAAATACTTCTTCTGATGTGAGTTTCTCTATTTAATTTTCTCATCTTTACTCTCACTTTCTACTATTCGTGGAACTTAAGTCCCATTTCGTTTACTTTATCCAAAACTTCTTTTAATGACTTTTTACCTAAATTACGTATTTTAGTAACTTCTGCTTCTCTCTTGTCTATTAAATCTTGAACTGTATTGATATTTGCTCTCTTTAGACAGTTATATGTACGTACAGAGAATTCTATCTCTTCGATAGGAGTTTCTAATGTCTTAGTTATGATGTCTACCTTCTTCTCTGCCATAACTCCTGACAGGTCGCTAATGTTGTTTATATCGCAAATGATATTTAGGTGTTCTACTAATATCTTAGCTGCAAGTGCCATTGCTTCTTCAGGACTAATCGAACCATTAGTATATACATACATATTGAGTTTATCAAAGTTTTCGTTGTGTCCAACACGTGCTCCTTCTACTTCGAAATATACTCTTTCGATAGGAGAATATAGACTATCTATTGTTATTTGACCAGGTTGCATGCTTGCACCTAATAATGCTTTATTAGCAGCGGCGTCTACATATCCACGTCCACATCCTATAGTCATAGTCATATCTAAAGATCCGCCCTTCGCAATATTAGCGATGACTAAATCTGGATTAACTATCTCTATATCTGCATCACATTCGATATCTCCAGCCTTAACAGGCCCCTCTTCTTTAGCAACTAGGTGAACAGTCTTTGCTTCGTTAGAATGATTCTTTATAACTACACTCTTTAAATTTAAAACGATAGCTGTGACATCTTCGATTACTCCATCTATTTTTTGAAATTCGTGCATTACACCTTCGATTTTAACAGATGTAATTGCTGATCCTGGTAAACTAGAAAGCATTACACGTCTAAGTGCATTACCTATTGTAGTACCAAATCCTCTTTCAAGAGGTTCTAGTTCAAACTTTCCGTAAAAGTTACTCTCATTATATTCTTTTATTTTATAATCAGGTTTTTCAAAATTTAATGTCATTATTTCACCCCTTTACTAATTTCTTGGACGTTTTGGTGGTCTACAACCGTTGTGTGGAACTGGTGTAACATCGTTTATTGCTGTTATTTCAAGTCCAGCTGTTTGTAAACTGCGGATAGCATTTTCTCTTCCGCTACCTAGGCCCTTTACGAATACTTCTACCTTTTTCATACCCATATCGGCAGCTACTTTACCACAAGCTTCAGCACTCATACCAGCGGCATAAGGAGTTTTCTTCTTAGAACCCTTATATCCGATAGTACCAGCAGATGCCCAGCTAATAACGTTTCCATCGTTGTCAGTGATAGTTACGACAGTATTGTTATAAGTAGAATGGATATGAGCTTGTCCTTCGACAACAGTCTTCTTTACTTTTCTTTTTCTTCTATTATAAGCCATTATTTACCTCCTATTTACCTACTTTTTTCTTATTTGCAACTACTTTACCTTTACCCTTACGAGTTTTAGCATTTCTACTAGTTCTCTGACCTCTAACAGGTAATCCTTTTTTATGTCTAACGCCTTGATAGGAATTAATTTCCATTTTATTTTTTATATTAGTTTGAACTTCACGGCGAAGATCTCCTTCAACCATATATTTGTCGATTTCACTACGAATTTGAGCGATTTCTTCGTTAGATAATTCACCAATTTTCTTATTTTCATCGACTTTTGCATCTAAACAAATCTTTTTTGCAGTTGCTATTCCGATTCCATAAATATGAGTTAAACCGATAAAAGTTTTTTTATTATTTGGTAGTTCAACATTTTTAATACGTGCCATTATTTACCTCCATTAACCTTGTCTCTGTTTGTGTTTTGGGTTTTCACAAATAACCATTATTTTACCTTTTCTCTTAATAACCTTGCATTTAGCGCAAATAGGCTTTACTGATGGTCTTACTTTCATAAAAATTTCCCTCCATTACTTTCTATAAGTTATCAGCCCACGTTTTATATCGTATGGTGACATCTCTACTACTACTGTATCGCCTGGTAAGATGCGAATAACGTTCATTCGCATTTTACCAGAAACGTGAGCTTCAATAGTAGCTTTATTTGGTAATTCTACCTCGTAAACGTCGTGGTTTACTTTTAGGACTTTACCCTCTACTTTAATTTTAACTTCTTTAGCCATTTTTCACTCTCCTGTTAAAATTTCATAGCCATCGTCTGTAACGACAATGGTGTGTTCGAAGTGAGCACTAGGTTTTTTGTCCTGTGTCACTATTGTCCAATCGTCACTGAGGCAGTAGATATATCTCTTGCCAGAAGTGAGCATTGGTTCGACAGCTAACGTCATTCCAGCTTTTAAAGTTAAGCCAGAGCCGTATTTACCATAATTAGGTACATCTGGATCTTCATGCAGTTCTCTTCCAACGCCATGCCCAACTAATTCACGTACGACACCTAAGTGGTGCTTTTCAGCATAACTTTGGATTCTAGCACTACAGTTTCCGAGTTTAGCACCAGCTTTAATTTCTTTTAATCCTGCATATAGAGATGCTTCAGTGTGCTTTATCAAGTAAGCTTTGGACTTGCTGATATCTCCAACACCGAAAGTCTCGGCTGCATCGGAATGATACCCGTGAAGCTTAACTCCTACGTCGATAGAAACTATGTCGCCATTTTTAATCACTCTATTGCCGGGTATTCCGTGAACAACTTCTTCATTTATACTGATACAAATGCTTCCTGGAAATCCTCCATAATTTTTAAACGATGGAATTCCACCATTTTTTCTTATAAATTCTTCAGCCTTTTGATCAACTTCCAAAGTTGTAATTCCCGGTACAACTATAGATTTTATATACTCGCGAGTCAAATAATTTAAATGACCCACTTCTCTCATATATTCTATTTCTTTATCCGTTTTAATACTAATCATCGTTTATCACACTTACTATTCTACCAAAAGTCTTATTTACTCCATCTACTTCGACTAACTTTCCAGCATTTTTATAATAGTCGATTAAAGGCATAGTACTTTCCATGTATGCTTCGTATCTGACTTTAAATGTTTCAGGATTATCATCAGTTCTGCTAACTAAAGTACTTCCACACGCGTCACATATATCATTAACTTTAGATGGCTTAAAAAATTTGTTATACGCCGCTTTACAATTTGGGCAATTGAGTCTTCCAAGTGCCCTTTTAAAAGCTATGTCGTATGGAACATTAAGCGATATGACTAAATCTAAACTCATATTCAATTCGCTTAATAATTCTTCTAACTCTTTAGCTTGTGTAAGATTTCTTGGAAATCCGTCTAAGATAAAGTGTTCAGAACTCTTAAGTGAAAGTAACTTTTCTTTTAAGAGTTCTAATACTATTCTATCATCTACTAACTTACCCATTTTGATAAGTTCGTTTACTTCTTTGCCTAAATCGCTCTGTGGATCTATATTTCTGAGTAAGTCACCTGTGGAAATGTGCACATAACCGTACTTTTGAACAAGTAAGTCGCTCTGTGTGCCCTTTCCAGCGGCAGGCGGCGCAATAAACAATATATTCTTCAAATTAACGTCTTCTCCTTTTTGAAGTAGTGTAATTTCTAGAAACTATGCTACTTTCTAACTGTTTATAAGTTTCAAGGCTAACACCGCATACTATTAGTAATCCAGTACCACCTATTGTAACTGCACTATCTAAACCAGAAAATTCTGTGAATAATATAGGCATAACCGCTAATATTATGAGGGCAATACTTCCAACCACTGTAAGTTTAGAAATAGTACTGCGCAAATATTTACTAGTAGGTTCTCCTGGTGTAATTCCTGGAACATATGCGTGTGATTTATCTAAATTTTCTGCCATCTCATCTGAGTTCATGAGCATTCTCGTATAAATATATCCGAATGCGTAGATGAGAACGATATAGAGGATTAATCCAGTAACAGAATAATAAGAAATGTAATTATTTACAAAATTGCTAAATGATTCTTTACCTATAAATTCTGCTATTAAAGATGGTATACCGATTATTGCACTTGCAAATATTACCGGCATAACACTTGCCGAATTAAGTTTAACTGGTAAATAAGTCTTTTCTCCTCTATATGATGATGCGGTTCTATTAGAATATTGTATAGGTATTCTTCTTTCAGCTTCTTGTACGAATATAACTCCTACAATGATAAGCAAATAAAGTATTGTAAACAATACTAAAGAAGTAATGCCTATCCAAAGAGCTTTATCACTCGATGCGATAAATGAATCGTACGCCGATATGAACACAGATGGAATACCTTGAATGATACCGGCCATTATTATGAGGCTTAAACCATTACCTATACCTTTTTTAGTAATCTCATCACCTAGCCATAGTAAAAATGCTGTTCCACCAGTTAGTACTAATGTACTTTTTAAGACTACTAAAGAACCTTCACTTTTTAGGAAAGCATATGAGAATATGAATCCTTGTAATAGTGCAAAAATTATTCCTAAGTAGCGATTAATCTTGTTTATCTTCTGTCTTCCAGTTGCACCTTCTTCTTTTAATTCAGAGAAGTATGGTACTATGTCCATCTGAAGTAATTGTGTCAAAATAGTAGCTGTAATATAAGGCATTACGCCTAAAGCGAATATAGAGAAAGACTTTAGACTTCCTCCTGTCATCACATTGAGTAATTCTAGAAATCCTAAATTCTTAGTAATACTTACAGCTCCTGGAACAACTATATTTGTGCCTAGTGAAAAAATTGCTAGCGCAAATATGGTGAAGAGAAGGCGATGTCTAAGATCTTTATTAGTAGGTCCAAAAAAACCTTTTAGACGTTTAAACATCTAAATCACCTCAGCTTTTCCGCCTTTACTTTCTATCTTAGTAACGGCTTTTGAAGAGAATCTGTTAGCTTTAACAGTTATTTTCTTTTCTAGTTCACCATTACCCAATACCTTTACACCTGAAAGTTGTTTTTTAATAATACCCTTTTCTTTCAATAATTCAGGAGTTACAACATCTCCATCGTTAAATCTGTTCAAATCGCTAAGATTGATAACAGCATATTTCGTTTCAAAACGAGTGTTATTAAATCCGCGTTTAGGTATTCTTCTATATAGTGGGCTTTGTCCACCTTGGAACCAAGCTGGGATGGAAGCACCACTTCTCGATTTTTGACCCTTTTCACCGCGAGTAGATGTCTTACCCATTCCACTTCCTGGTCCACGGCCAACTCTTTTGCGTGTCTTAAATTCTGGAGTTTTTTCTAAATTTTCTAACTTCATATTATAATTCCTCCACTTTCTTACCGCGAAGCTCTGCAATATGTTCTTTTGTACGTTCTGATTTTAAAGCGTTGATTGTAGCTTTAGCAACGTTAATCTTAGTATTTGTTCCCAAACTCTTAGAAACGACATCTTTGACACCGGCAAGTTCGAGAATAATACGAGCAGTACCACCGGCAATTACACCAGTACCTGGTTTAGCACTCTTTAAAAGTACTTTAGCTCTTCCACAAGTACCGATTACATCGTGTGGAAGTGTTCTTCCGTCTACTAGAGCAATCTTAATAAGATTTCTTCCAGCAGCTTGTTCTGCCTTCTTAATTGCATCTTGAACTTCGTTTGCTTTTCCAGTTCCAAGTCCAATTAAACCTTTGCCATCTCCGACAGCATAAGTTGCAGCAAAACGCATATGTCTACCACCCTTTGTAACTTTAGTTACGCGAGCGATGTTTACAACTTGTCCATTTAAAAGTTTTTCTCTAGGTCCATTATTTCTTCTATTTTCACGGTTATTAGTCTTTTTAAATTCTCTATTTTCGTTTTTCTTAACTTCTTCGTTTGCCATTTTTGTCCTCCTAGAATTCTAATCCATTTTCGCGAGCAGCATCAGCTAATGCTTCTACGCGTCCATGATATTGGTATCCACTTCTATCGAATACTACTTTTGTTATGCCGGCCTTTTTAGCTTTTTCTGCAATATCTTTTCCGACTAAACGAGCACCCTCTACGTTTCCACCATTTTTGATTTTAAGTTCCAAAGAAGAAGAACTTACTAATGTATTTCCTTTTTCATCGTCGATAATTTGAGCAAATATTTGGGCATTAGATCTAAATACATTTAATCTAGGTACTAGACTAGTGCCAGATACTTTAGTTCTAACTCTAGCATGTCTTCTGATTCTAGCTGCATTGTTTGATTCTTTTTTTATCATATATACTCTCCTTTACCCTACTTAGAAGCTTTCTTACCTTCTTTACGACGAATGTGTTCATCTTTATAGAGAATACCTTTACCTTTATAAGGTTCTGGTTTTCTCCATTTACGAACATTTGCCGCAAATTCAGAAACCTTTTGTTTATCTATTCCACTTACTGTAATTTCAGTGTTACTATTTTGCTCAACTTTTAAATCGCTTGGAACTTCTACAACTACTGGATGACTAAATCCGGCTGTTATAGTTAATTTGTTTCCGCTAACGTTAAATCTGTAACCGACACCGTTAATTTCTAGACCTTTTGTATAACCTTCACTAACTCCGATTAGCATGTTTTCTATAAGTGAGTTAGTAGTACCGTGTAAACTTTTCATAGTGTTTGAATCGTTTGGTCTTGTACAAACGATTGTATTTTCTTCAACTTTTACACTAATATTTTTATCAAAATTGTAACTTAATTCCCCTTTTGCACCCTTTACAGTGATGTTATTACCATCTACTGTAACAGTTACTCCTGCAGGAATAGTTAACTTTCTATTACCTATTCTACTCATATCAAATTTTCCTTACCAAATATAGGCAAGTACTTCTCCTCCTAGGCCTTTGTTTCTTGCTTCCTTATCAGTCATAATACCTTCTGAAGTAGAAATAATTGCAATTCCGAGACCATTTAATACTCTAGGAAGTTCATCAGCCTTAGCATAAACGCGTAGTCCAGGTTTACTGATTCTCTTTAAACCAGTTATAACTTTTTCTTTCTTATTATTGGCATATTTAAGTGTCAATGTAAGTTTGTCACCTTGAAGTGATTTATCTAATTTATAATCAGCGATATAACCTTCATCTTTTAAGATTCTAGCTATTTCGTTTGTCATTTTAGATCCTAAAACTTCGACAGTATCATATTTCATTATATTAGCATTACGAATTCTCGTAAGCATGTCTGCTATTCTATCATTTACCATATTTCTGACTCCTTCCTACCAACTCGATTTTTTTACGCCAGGAATTTCACCTTCGTTAGCAAGTTCTCTAAAGCAAATACGACATAGTCCATATTTACGTAATACGCCGTGTGGACGACCACATCTCTTACAACGCGTATATTCGCGAACTTTAAATTTAGGTTTGCGTGAATTTTTAACAACTAAACTCTTCTTTGCCATAAATAACCTACTTTCTAAATGGCATTCCAAAGCCACTCAACAATTTTAATGCTTCTTCGTTAGTCTTAGCAGTAGTTACGAATACTATATCCATACCTCTTACTTTAACTACATCGTCATATACTACTTCAGGGAATACGAGTTGATCTTTTAATCCCAAAGTGTAATTACCTTTTCCATCGAATGATTTAGGAGAAATACCTCTAAAATCACGGACAGCAGGTAAAACTATCTTTACAAGTTTTTCTAAGAATACGTACATCTTTTCTCCACGAAGTGTAACCTTAGTTCCAATAGTATTGCCTTCTCTTATTTTAAATCCAGCAATAGATTTTTTTGCTTTAGTAACTACTGGTTGTTGTCCAGTAATTTCGGCAAGTTCTCTGACAGCTGCTTCGATATATTTTTCATCGTGAGCACCGTCACCAACACCTATGTTAATAACGATTTTTTCTAATTTAGGAACTTGCATCTTTGAAGAATAGTGAAATTCATCAGTTAGTTCTTTAACGATTTTTTCTTCGTATATTTTTTTGAATTCTGCCATTATTTTTCACTCTCCTTCTTAGTAGTTTTTTTAGTCTTAGCAGTTTTAGCTTCGTCTTCTAGTTTGACGTTAGATACATGAATAGGTGCTTCTATTTCTAAAATTCCACCAGTTTCGTTCATTCTATTAGGTTTAACATGTCTTTTAACGATATGTACACCTTCTACAATGACGCGATTTTGCTTTTTTAGAGTCTTTGTAACTTTGCCAGTTTTTCCTTTATCTGCACCAGCAATAACTTTGACATTATCTCCAACTTTTATCTTCATGTTATCCTCCTATAATACTTCTGGAGCCAATGATACGATCTTGCTGTATTCTTTATCACGAAGTTCTCTCGCAACAGGTCCTAGTACACGAGTACCGATAGGACTCTTGTCGTCTTTGATTAGAACACAAGCATTGTCGTCGAATTTAATATAACTTCCATCAGCTCTTCTAACGCCTTCTACGCTTCTTACGATGACTGCTTTAACTACTTTTCCGGCTTTAACTGTTCCATTAGGAATAGCTTTTTTAACGGTTCCTACTACTACGTCACCGATATTGCCGTATTTAACTTTACTGCCACCCATAACTCTGCTTACTAGTAATTCTCTAGCGCCTGAATTATCGGCAACTTTTAATCTAGTTTGTTGTTGAATCATAGTAACCTCCCATTATAAGATTACAGCTTTTTCTAGTATTTCGACTAATTCATAATTTACTGTTTTAGCAAGTGGTCTAGTCTGTACTATCTTAACTGTATCTCCTATTTTTGCTTCATTTTTTTCATCATGGGCATGGTATTTTTTAGAATATTTTACCATTTTGCCATATAATGGATGTTTTCTTTGAGTTTCTACTAAAACTGTAATCGTCTTATCCATTTTATCGCTAACTACTTTACCAATTAATGTTGCTCTTTTAGTATCACTCATTATTCGTTACCTCCATTTGTTTTTTCTTTTAAAACAGTCTTAAGTCTAGCGACATCTTTGCGCAAACTGTTTAATTTGTGAGTTTGTACTAGAGTACCTGTAGACTGTTTCATTCTCAAATCGAATAGTTCATTTTTGCATTCGATAATTTTTTGATTTATCTCTTCAGTGGTCATTTTTCTTATATCTTCTGCTTTCATTAATTAACACCACTTTCCTTACTTACTATTTTTGACGTTACGCTCAACTTATGAGATGCAAGTCTAAGTGCTTCTCTAGCAATCTCTTCGCTAACGCCACCAACTTCGAACATGATTTTGCCTTCTTTAACAACTGCAACCCATTCTTCGACGTTACCTTTACCTTTACCTTGACGAACGCCAAGAGCTTTTTCTGTACGAGCTAAATGTGGGAATATGTTAATCCAAACTTTTCCGCCACGTTTCATATATCTTGTCATAGCTATACGAGCTGCTTCAATCTGTTTTGCACTAACGTATCCGCCTTCAGTAGCCTTTAGACCATATTCGCCGAAATGTAATTCAGTATTGCCCTTAGCATGTCCTTCATATGATAGACGATGAGGTTTACGATACTTAGTTCTCTTTGGCATCAACATGGTCATTACCTCCCTTTACTTCGATCTTACGTTCTTTATTATTAGGACGCTTTTTACTGTCTCTATTAGATTTAGTTTCTTCTTCTTCGAAACTAGGAACACCGAGTATTTCCCCTTTATAGATCCATACTTTAACACCGATTTTACCGTAAGTAGTATCGGCTTCACTAGTAGCATAATCTACATTAGCTCTTAAAGTGTGTAGTGGTACTGTTCCTTCAGTATAACCTTCGCTTCTTGCTATTTCAGCTCCACCAAGTCTACCAGAAACTTTAGTTTTGATACCTAAAGCTCCAGCTTTCATAGTATTTCTAATTGCTCTCTTTTGTGCATTTCTAAAGCTTGCTCTATTCTCTATCTGATTTGCTATAGAGTCGGCAACTAACTGTGCATTCATATCAGGATTTTTGATTTCAACTATCTGAACATAAACATCTTCACCAATTAGTTTCTTTAACTCAGCACGCAATTTTTCGATATCTTTTCCACCTTGACCGATTATTACACCTGGTCTAGCTGTTGCGATTTTAACATTTGTTCTCTTGTTATTTCTCTCAACTACGATGCTTGCTACAGCTGCGTCTTTAAGCTTTTTGCTTAAATATTCACGAACCTTTATATCTTTAATCAAATTGTCGGCAAAATCGTTTTTCTTAGAGTACCATTTA
Source organism: uncultured Bacilli bacterium (assembly GCA_944350395.1). GTDB lineage: Bacteria > Bacillota_I > Bacilli_A > RF39 > UBA660 > RUG11867. The sequence continues at coordinate 14,225 of CALVPA010000016.1, read as the reverse complement.
CTCTTCCAGTCTTTGTTAATTCCTAGTCTTAGTCCATTAGGATTGACTTTCTATCCCATTATTTTGCCTCCTTCTCTGCAGCTACACTATCAGTTTTACCATCTGATACTTTAACTACGATATGACTTGTTCTGTGGTCGTGTCTATTAACTCTAGAACGTGAACCAAATTTTATTCTCTTGATAGTTTGTCCAGGATTGATAAAGCATTCTGAAACAAATAGATCGCTTTCTCTTAGTCCTAAATTGTTAGTAGCATTAGCTACAGCTGAATTTAAAACTTTAACTATAAGTCTACTAGATTTAGTATTTGTGTTTGCTAATATTGCTCTAGCTTCATCGACTTTTTTACCTCTTATGAGGTCGACAGTCATTCTAGCTTTTCTTGGAGCAACCATAGCACCTTTATGTATTGCGTATGCTTCCATTCTTTACCTCCTACTTATTTCCACCGTGTCCAGTGAATTTACGAGTTAGTGCAAATTCACCTAACTTATGTCCGACCATCTCTTCAGTTACGTAAACTGGTATAAAATCTTTACCATTGTGAACTGCAAAAGTTAGTCCAATAAAATCTGGATAGATAGTAGAACGACGAGACAAAGTTTTGATTACTTCTTTTTTAGTGCTATTCTTAGCAGCTTGAACTTTTTTCATTAGACTTTCATCTACGAAAGGTCCTTTTTTTAAACTTCTTGCCATATCATTCTCTCCTATTTCTTTCTCCTACTGACGATTAATTTGTCAGAAGCTTTTTTATTCTTACGAGTCTTAAGACCAAGTGCAGGTTTACCCCAAGGCGTCATTGGAGCCTTGCGTCCAATTGGAGCACGTCCTTCACCACCACCATGTGGGTGATCGTTAGGGTTCATAACGCTACCACGGTTTGTAGGTCTTACGCCCATGTGTCTCTTTCTTCCGGCTTTACCGATGTTTACTAATTCATAGTCTTCATTTCCGACAACGCCGATAGTTGCATAACAAGTACCAAGAACTTTACGCATTTCTCCACTTTGTAAACGAAGTAATACGTATTTTCCTTCACGGCCCATTATTTGAGCACTAGTACCAGCACTTCTTGCAAGTTCTCCACCCTTACCAGGCTTTAACTCTACATTGTGTACAACAGTACCTACTGGAATAGATGCTAGTGGAAGAGCATTTCCAACGCGGATATCTACATTTTCTCCACTTTCTACAATCATTCCTACTTTGATATCTTTTGGTGCTAAAATATAACGTTTTTCACCATCTTTATATATTAATAATGCTATGTTCGCACTTCTATTTGGATCATATTCGATAGAAGCAACTCTCGCAGGAACACCGCTTTTATTTCTTTTAAAATCGATAATACGATATTTCTGTTTAGCTCCTCCACCGATATGATTAACAGTAGTTCTACCTAAATTGTTGCGTCCTCCGCTCTTGCTCTTAGACGCTAGCAAACTCTTTTGAGGAGTACTAGTAGTTATTTCTTCATTTGCAAGAGTTGTCATTCCACGTCTACCATTTGTGGTAGGTTTATATTTCTTAATTGCCATAATACTTCCTCCTATTGTAATTCTATCTTGTCACCGTCTGCTAGGGTAACATAAGCTTTCTTATAAGTTTTCGTTAGACCAGTATATCTTCCAACTCTCTTATTCTTTGGCTTAGTGTTTAAAGTAGTTATCTTAACGACCTTAACACCAAAAGCTTTTTCTATAGCATCTTTAATTTGGAATTTATTCGCGTGTTTGTTTACTTTGAACACGTATGTCTTTCCATTACTCGATACTACAGAAGATTTTTCTGTGATAACTGGTGCAATAATAATATCTGAATAATGCATTAGTTAAGCACCTCCTCGATATAATTGATCGCTTCTTCGTCACAAACTAATGTGTCTGAATTTACGATGTCTAAAACATTGATATCTTCGGCCATAATTGCATCTGCATATCCTAAGTTTCTAGTAGCCATATAAAGGTTTTCAGCTTCACCCTTAGTAACAAATAGCACTTTGCCTTCTAATTTTAATGTTTCAATAAGATTTTTGACAGTTTTTGTCTTTAAATCTTTCATTTCTAAATTGTCTACGATAACTAGTTCGCCATCGTTTAACTTGTGAGTCAAAGCAGATTTAAGTGCTAAAACTCTTTCTTTACGGTTCATCTTGAATCCATAGTCTCTAGGAGTTGGACCGAAGACGATTCCACCGTGTCTATATTGAGCAGCACGAATGCTTCCTTGACGAGCATTACCAGTACCTTTTTGACGGTATGGTTTACGTCCACCACCGCTTACTTCAGTACGAGTTTTAGTTTTTGCTGTACCTTGTCTCAAAGAGTCTAATTGTAGTCTCAAAGCCTTCTTTAAGACGATATCGTTTGCTTCTATTCCAAAAATATTCTCATTTAGTTTTAATTCTTTAACATTTTCACCCTTAAGGTTAATTACGTTAGCTTTTTTCATAACTTAAGTTCTCCTTTCACAATAGAAGTTTTACGCTTCTTGTTGTGTTTCCTCTTCCTTAGTTTCGTTTTCCTCTACTACTGTCTCTGCTTCATTAGTTGGTTCGACAGTTTCAGCTTCGACATAATTTATTACATCTGTAGCAAGAGTTTCGTATGAAACTAATTCTTTTGGAGTAGAAGGCACGCCTTTAACAGCAGATTTGATTAAAACTAAAGAATTTTTTGGGCCTGGAACATTACCGCTTACTAAAATGTAATTTTCTTTTTCATTTACTTCGATAATTTCTAGGTTTTGAACAGTAACAGTTTCGTTACCCATATGTCCTGCAAGTTTTTTACCTTTTAGAACACGCATTGGACGCATAGTACCCATAGAACCTGGTCTTCTGTGATATCTAGAACCGTGTGTCTTTGGTCCTTCGCTCTGTCCATGTCTTTTAATAACACCTTGGAAACCTTTTCCTTTAGATGTTCCAGTGACATCAACCATTTCGCCAGCTGCAAAAACGCCAGCAGTTAATGTACTACCTAGCGCATAATCATTGGTGTTGACATCTCTGATTTCTTTTAAGAAGCGCTTAGGATTTGTATTTGCTTTTTTAGCATGACCGATGCTAGCTTTAGTAGCATTCTTTTCTTTTCTGTCAACTATTCCAAGTTGAATAGCTTCGTAACCGTCTGTATTTTTAGTTTTTACTTGAGTTACTACGTTTGGTTCAACTTCGATAACAGTGACAGGTATAACTTTTCCTTCTTTCGTAAAAACCTGAGTCATTCCGGCTTTACGACCTAAGATTCCTTTCATCTAAATACCTCCATTTTTTTATTTTGTTTTGATTTCGATTCCGACACCACTAGGTAAATCGAGTCTTCCCATAGCATCGATAGTTTCTTTACTAGGATTTTTAATATCTATAAGTCTGTTGTGAGTACGTCTTTCGAATTGTTCTCTCGAATCTTTGTACTTGTGAACAGCTCTTAGCACAGTAATTTTCTCTATTTCAGTTGGTAGAGGTACTGGGCCAGATACTTCGCCCCCAGTTCTTTTAACAGTTTCTAGTATTTTACCGCAAGCTGCATCTAAAACGCGATGATCATAAGCTTTTAGTCTAATACGGATTTTGTTATTTGACATTTGCATGTCCTCCTTTCGTTTACATCTAGTATAAACTTGCTCCGAACGAATTACCTGATAAACCATTTAAAATTCTGCCAACTCATCGTGGCGTATCAGCAACCTCGCACATCTAAGCAGTCAAACCAATACCAATTATAACCGATTAATACTGGAAGTGCAAGCAAAAAATGCAAAAAAATCTAAAAAAATTAAAAATAAAAATGCGACCTTTTAAATCGCACTCTTATTTCTCTCTTTAAACAGTCTATATATGATTCCAAGCCCATATAGTAAAGCAAATATGCTCACTAATACGCCGAGATATGGTATCAATGATAATAATTTTACTAATACTATTCCCACTAATATAGAAAGATAATAATTGTCTTTTTTTAGTATTCTCTTTCCTATTATATATGAAGTTATGAGAGTCGATAGATATAGAGATATAAAATAGATTACAAATGATATTACGCTGATAGGTAATAATACTCTTATCATTATTGTAAATACTAATATAATAGGCACACCAAATAATATTAATATTCCATTAAATGTGTTCTTTATTGAATCTATACCCAAAATTTCAACATTATCTAATTTTTCTTTTAATTTTGGAAATAAACTAAAAATGATGAACAATACTATAAATGCTGAAATAATACTGTACAAAATAGATGATAGTAAATTAAGCAAATAATTTTTATTAACTTCGTATTCTTTTATATCAATATTACCGATTTGAGCATCGTCTATACCTTCCAAAGTTGTATTATCATAATATGATAATTTACCTTTTATAGTAGTATCGCTATCCAAAATTATATTTTCTGCACTCGTATAAACATTACCCCTTATCTCTATTCCTCTTAGATCTAGTGTGGTTGCTGTAACTCTAAGATTTCTTCCGATATCAGAATTAATCTTTACGTTTTCCCCAGCAATGTAAGCATCTCTAGATATTATAGCGTCACTACCTAAATTAACATTGTTGCCCAAGATAAAAGCGTCTTTCTCTATTTCATCGTTTATATATAGAATATTGCCTATATATATGCCATAGCTTAATTTTCCAGAAGTATTTACCGAATTACCTACGAAAAGCGAAATTCCATCTACTTCCGCACTACTGTCTATTTCATTTCCGAAAATAAACTTGCTAGATTCATATTTTCCACCGATTTCTAGATTATTACCTGCTTCTAAGACACTCTTAGCTTGCACATTTACGCTTAATAATAAACTCATTAAAATTGGAATAATAAACAAATAAATTCTTTTCATATCTTTTTTCCTTTCAATAATTAATTTTATTAGAGTTTTTGCCATATTCATCGAATACCTTTAAAGCTTCATCCTCTTTTATTTGTTCTATATTTAAAATTTTATCGTCTCCAGTTTTCAGTAAATCATAAAATTTAGTATCTCTAAAACCTATTTTTCCAGCATCTTCTAGTGTGTTCGCATAATACACTTTACTTATGTTAGCCCAAAGGATTGCAGACATACACATAGGGCAAGGATATCCTACAGTATAAATACTGCATCCCTTTAAGTCGTGTGTTTTTAACTTTCTACTGGCATCTCTTATAGCTTCTATTTCAGCGTGACTTGTAGCATCACACTTTGCTATCACAGAATTTTTGCCGCGACCTATTATGTTACCATCTCTATCTACTACGACTGACCCAAATGGTCCACCATCTCTAAAGTCGTTCTCTTCGTTTTCTCGCGCAAGTTTAATAGCTTCTTGCATAAATTTATTTTTCATCTTTTTGCTCCTTTTTATTTATCGCTCTTTCATATAGTTTCAACGTTGTTTTTACAACTTCTTCTTCTCCATATATATTCGCCTTTTCTCTAATATATTCGCTGTCGAAAGAATCGTATCTGTTTATAAGATCCTCTATTTTCTCTGCCATGTCTTCGGAATCGTTTACTCGGCAAAGATTGCCAACATTTTTGTCTACGTACTCACTAGGACCTAAGCAATCTGTCGAAACTATAGGCATTCCAGAAGCCATCGCCTCCACACCAGGTATGCAAAACGTTTCAATTTCGCTTCCGATGACTAGTGCGTTTTCATTTTTTAAAATTTCTGCAATTTCACTCTTATTTTTTCTACCCAAAAATGTGACATACTCATCTAGTCCTAATTCATGACAATTATTTTTGAAAATATCTTCATAGAAACCGTCGCCTACAATATCTAAATGTATATCTATATTCTTATCTATAAGAATTTTAAGCGCTTTAAATACAATATCCAATCGTTTACCTTTTCTTAGTGCAGAAACGCTGACTAATTTAAATGTTTTATCCTTTGTTCTCTTAACATTATTAATAAAAGGTTTTGTGTCCACTAAATTAGGTAAAACAAAACATTCTATTTTAGTATAATTAGATATATTTTTTCTCATATAATTGCTTACTGTCGTGTAGATTGAATTATTTAAAACATAAGAAGAATACTCTTTATATTTCTCTTCTTTAAAAAACTTTTCATATCCACTATAGTGTTCTGTAACTATTACAGGAATACTGTACTTTTTCCCGATTACACTACAAGCATAACCTGCCGGAAATAGAACTTGTGCATGAATTATGTCTGGTTTTCCATTTAAAGAAATATATATTTTTATAAGTTTTTCTAATTTATTTATATAATTTTTAATTTGCCATTTAAAACTAATTTTAGAAATATCTAACATTTTGTTTATATATACTTTGTAGTTATTTTCTTTAATAATATCTCTTTTTTTCATAAAGATATATTTAAGTGGTTTACTGAGCCTCTGTCTATCAATATAGAGCATATCTGCTTTTACTCCATTTCTGTTTAAAGCTTCCGTAAACTCTTTATGATATACACCCATTAGTTTATCCTTACCGTTTGGATACCACGTTGGAACTACTAACACTTTCATGTACTCACCTCACAAACTCTACTAAAATTATATCAGAGAACTCTAAAAAAGAAAATAAAAAAGCGTGATTCTGTATTTCACGCTTATTTAGAAATAATATCACATATCAAATTGCTTATTTCGGTTGGATTTTCTAAAGTGAATCCCTCTATCAAACGAGCTTCTGCATAAAGCACTTTAGCATACTTTGCTAATTCATCCTTATTGCTTTCATATAGTTTCTTTAATTTCTCTGCGATTGGATGATCTTTATTTATCTCGAGTACAGTTTCCGCTTTGATGTGGTCATCTGTAGGCATAGCATTGATGACTTTTTCCATTTCAGTCGAAATACCACCCTTACTTGTTAAGCAAACTGGATGATTTTTGAGTTTATTCGTAAACTTTACGTCAGTTACTTCTCCACTCAAACTCTCTTTCATAACACTTAATAAATCCTTAAAACTGTCATTTTCTTTTTCTAATTCTTTCTTGTCTTCTTCGCTATCGATATTTACACTGTCACTAGATACGTTTACAAATGCTTTACCGTCGTATTCTCTTAGCATCTGAATTGCGAATTCATCGACATAATCGGTAAAGTATAATACGTCATATCCTTTATCTTTGAAAGCTTCAACCTGTGGAAGCATATCTACTTTATCCACAGTTTCACCACAAGCATAATATATCTTGTCTTGATTCTCTTTTAAATTATCTACATACTCTTTTAGAGTTATAAGTTTTTTAGAGTTAGAAGAATAAAACATCAGTAAATCTTTTAAATCGTCCTTATGCATTCCAAATTCGTTATATACGCCGAATTTTAACTGCGTTCCAAAATTCTTATAGAATTTGATATATTCTTCTCTATCGTCCTTAAGCATGCTCACGAGTTCTTTTTTGATTTTACTCTCGATAGATTTAGCAATAGTTGCAACTTGTTTATCTTGCTGCAAAATTTCACGAGATATATTTAATGAGATATCAGGGCTGTCGACTAATCCCTTTACAAAGTTAAAATAGTCTGGCAAAAGTTCTGAACACTTATCCATGATTAGTACACCATTAGAATATAATTGCAAACCTTTTTCATAATCCTTTTGATAGAAATCGTAAGGTGCATGATTAGGTATAAATAATAGTGATGTATAACTGCATTTACCCTCTACACTGTTTCTAAATACCTTTTGAGGTTTTTCATAGTCGTAGAATGTATCTGTATAGAAGTGTTCGTAATCTTCTTCACTGACTTCACTGGTACTCTTTTTCCAAATAGGAGTCATACTGTTGATAATCTTGTCTTCATATACGTCTTCATACTCGTCTTTAGTACCTTCTTTTAGATGGCTACTCTTTACATTCATGACGATCGGATAAGTTATATAATTAGAATACTTTCTTATTATCTCTTCTAGTTTATAATCGCTCAAATAATCGTCGTAATCGAATTCTTCGTCGTTATTTTTTAAGTAAATCTTTATATCAGTACCCCATGAATCTTTATTTGCTTCGCTTATCGTGTAACCGTCAGATCCATTGCTTACCCATACGTAGGCATCTTTACTTCCATATTTTCTACTAGTAACTTCTATTTTAGAAGCGACCATAAATGCAGAATAGAATCCTACACCGAATTGACCTATTACATCGATATCTTCTCTCTTCTCGTTTTCCTTTTTGAATAAAAGCGAACCACTTTCACAAATAGTGCCCAAATTATTCTCGAGTTCTGCTTCATCCATACCGATACCATTATCGCTTACAGTAAGGCTTCTTTCATCTTTATTGTATGATACTCTGATTTTAAAGTCTTCTCTTTTTATATCTACGTTCTCGTCCGTTAAGGATAAATAATATAATTTATCTATCGCATCACTCGCATTACTTATTAATTCTCTTAAGAAGATATCCTTGTGTGTATAAATAGAATTTATCATCAAATCCATAAGTCTCTTAGACTCTGCTTTAAATTGTTTCTTCTTCATATAATGTTATTCCCTCTTTCGTACAATATAAATCCTACCACCATTTTTAGCACTTGTCAACATTAAGTGCTAAAATAATTTTTAAGTTGTATCTCCACCCATATTTTGTTAAAATCTAAGTGTGATGTCAAATGGAAAAAATAGGAATAATATGTGAGTACAATCCATTTCACAATGGACACTTATATCACATTAAAAAGATAAAATCTTTATATCCGGGTTCTCTAATCGTACTCGTGATTAGCACATACTTTACCCAAAGAGGAGACGTATCTCTTATAAGCAAATACAATAAGACACGTATCGCTCTATCTTATGGTGTAGACTTAGTTATAGAAATGCCGACTCTATACAGTACAAATTCGGCAGACTACTTCGCTAAAAGCGCTATAGAAGCGCTTAATTATGCAAACGTAGATAGAATAATATTTGGGAGCGAATCTGACGATATAAATTTATTAGAGAAAATAGTCGATGCCCAAAATAAAGGAATAGATTTAAAAGTAAAAGAAGAATTAAAAAAGGGAGAAAACTATCCAACCGCTCTATCCAAAGCACTCGGCACTACCCTTCAAAGTAACGACATACTCGGTATAAGCTACATAAAAAACATCCAAAAAATAAATCCACTAATTAAATACGAAACTATTAAACGCACTAATTCGTTTAACGATATAGAAAGTGATGAAGAAATAGTGAGTGCTCAAAACATCAGAGAAAAACTAAAAAATAATTTACCTATTTCAAAATACATACCATCTTACAATGAAAGTTATATAAACAAAGTAGATATGTCTAAACTATTTTATTTACTAAAGTACAAAATATTTACAGATACACATTTAGACATATATTTAGGAGTCGACGAAGGACTTGAGAATAAATTAAAAAAAGAAATATACAGATCACAAGATTTAGAAACTTTATTAGAACGAGTAAAATCCAAGAGATATACTACCTCGAGACTAAAGAGAATGTTCATACATATATTACTTGGAATAGAAAAAAAAGATATGCTCATTCCTAATGATGCATATCGCATACTAGGTTTTTCTTCTAAAGGAAGAGCATATCTCAAAGAATTAAATTCAGAACACTTATTATATAAAACTACTGGAAGAATAAGAGAAATAGAAATAATATCGAGTCAAATATATTACGAATTAACACATGACGAATCTTATAAAGAAGAATTTTTAAACATACCAATAAAAAAGCAATAGCATCGAACTATTGCTTTTAATTTCTAAATGGCGCCTGATGCGGGACTCGAACCTGCGACCTAACGGTTAACAGCCGTGCGCTCTACCGACTGAGCTAATCAGGCATTGCTCCTTAATTATATAACTAATTTGGTAGCATAGTCAAGAACTTTTTATACAAATTTTATAAAAAGTCTTATTTGATTTTTAATCTATTTCTAAACTATTTTAACTTATATTCTTCGCACTTTCTTTCCAATAACTTAAAATTGCAACATCTATTTTTAATATTTTTACTCAATCGATTATTAGTATACATAAAATACAAGTTATATGATTTATGCTTTATTTGAACATAATTTTTATTTAACCAATCTAATTGGTCCTTTAATAATTCCTGATATTTAATTTCATTTTTAGACAAATTCTTTTTATCGAGTTTTATCATCTGATAATTGTTTTTGCACAAAGGAATCATATTATTAAAATTTACCGCACCCAATTTCCCACCATCAATTTTAATGAAATCTATAGTGTTTTTCATTTTTAAATGTTTTGATTTTGGACTCGATAAAGGAGCAAAGTATTCTAGATTCTCAATTGTAAATAATATACCTATAAAAGGTCTTAGCTCTTTATTACCACTATTGTAAGAAACTTTCTCATCAAATTGTCTTAAATAATTACAATATTCAGAATTTATTTTTACCAACTTTAATTTCGTTTCCATAATAACTAACCCTCCTAGTAAATAAAAGATTAGAGTTTTCCTCTAATCTACTTTTTCAACTCCCAATTTAATGGCTGGGTACACCGCTTTTTCAACTCCCAATTTAATGGCTGGGTACACCGCTTTTTATTCGCTACAGTTAGTAGCAATAATATTATATGCATTTTTGCACAGCATAATCACTTATGCAATTAGAATATACTAAATTTTTTTACATTTGTCAAACGCACTATACTTTTTTCTACCAGTATACTTTTTCTTCTTGTTCCTATTTCTAAAAACCTTTTTAATTATTATAAAAATCAATATAAAGCCTAAAACGACATAGATTACATACAAGACAAATTTCTTGATTTTATTTAATAACGCTACTCTTTCAATTTCTATTTCTCTATTCTCATAATCTCTAATTAAATTTTGTGCCTCTTCAAGTGCTTCTTCATCTTCTTTGTCACTATAACTTTTAAAATATTCTTTAGTTTTAGATGTCATTTCAGAATAATTTTCATCATCATAGTTATTTAGGTAAACTTCCTTAAGCTCATTTACACAATCGGGAATTGTGTATAGATTCGGAGCAAGAGGACTATTCGTAATATCTAGTTTATTTATACTTTCAAAAAATTCTGCAACTGCATACAAAACATCTTCATTATATTTTGTACTAAAAAATTCTATACCGTAAGGAAAACCTTCGATGTATCCCATAGGGACAGTTATAGAAGGATAACCAATAACACTACCCAAAGAGTTTCCAGGAGAGTTCGGACTAATTATATTGCTGATTTTAGAAATTTTTTCTTTAGCAGAAGGATACAACAAAACATCGATATCGTACTCTTCCATAACGCTCAAAACATGTTCTTCAAACGAGGCTTTCTTCTCATTTTTAGTCGTCATACCGCTTATCCAAGTTCCCCCACATCCCGTTAGATAACCAGATAAACTGTATACTTTACCACTACTCTTTGCTAAATCTTCAAAACTTCTTATAGTGCCAGTAGTACCTTTTATATAATCGTTAAAACCGTCACAAAAGGTTATTCCAGAAACAGTGCTTCCTGCTATATTTAAATAATAACTACTTAATAATTGATCGATATAAACTATATTTGCACCGTTTTCTTTCATTAACTCAATTTTTTCATTTGTCAAATCCTTAATATCCGAATTAGTTAAAGAATTCGCACCAGTTCCACTACTAGATCCTTCGACATAACTCTCGATTACTCCAATTTTTATGTCGCTTATATCGTAATCTAGGTCAGTGTAATCTTTTACTATAGCATCTTTAGTTTTATCATCATTCTCATCGGTACCAGCAATTATACTCAATATAAGAGCATTATCTTCGACAGTTTTTGTAAGTACACCAGCGGTATCTCTATTTATATCGTAAGGAATTATCCCCGTTCTACTAACTAGGCCTAAAGATGGTCTAATTCCGACTAATCCTGCAGCTGATGCGGGAAGGCGTACGGAAGAATTAGTATCGGTACCTAATGCAGCACTTGCAAAAGATAAGGCTATAGAAGCAGCACTACCACCACTAGAACCGTAAGGAGTATACTCAGTATTAAATGCATTTCTTACATTGCCATAAGAACTATAAGAGTTTTGCGCAGAGAAAGCAAATTCGCTCATATTAGTAGACCCCAATATAATAGCACCAGAGTCCTTTAATTTTTCTATTATATAAGCATCATCTTTTGGATAGTTGTAACTTAAGGCCTTACTTCCTGCAGTTGTTGCTAAGCCTTCTACATCGATATTAGTTTTAACTAATATCGGTATGCCGTGTAAAGGGCCTCTTATGTTTCCTTCTAAACGCTCTTGGTCTAACACTTTAGCATCTTCTAATGCATTCTCATTTAACTGATTTATTGCATTGAAATCGTCATTATATTCTTCAATTCTATCTAAGTAAAGTTGCACTAACGTTTCACTCGTAGTAAAACCTTTATCTAGAGCTTCTTTAATTTCAGTTAAACTCATAGAAGTAACATCAATTACTGCTTTTGTGTATGCAAAAACTTTAAATGGAAATAAAACAATTACTAGAAATATAAACTTTAAATACTTCATAAAAATCATTATCTTTCTTATTTATAAGTTTATAGTATTTCACAATTTTCTTCAAGCATTTTATTTTATAGTTTCATAATACTTATCATAGAAACTTTTAGTTATAAAATATTGCCTTAATTAATTTATAAACCCAAAAAATATTAATGAAAAGAGCTTATAATTATTCATATTTTTTAGCAGATTTATATTCCCTTTTACTTTTTTTCTTTATTATAATTATTTATTAAAATAATATTTACTAGTTTATTCTTAGCTCTCTAAACTACATTTAACCCATTACTAAATAACCCTGATAAAACATCTTTAAATTTTTCTTTCTCCATTCTAAAACTATTACTTTCAGTATATGAATCATATAAATATATCAAAATCTTTGTATCTGCTTCGTAAATATAGTAATATTTACCATATTTTATAAAAAGTACAAAATTTGGATACATTTTTTTAAATTTTTTATAATTCCTAATCGCACTATATTTAACCATTTTAAACTCCTACAAAAAAATAGAGCCTATAGTCACACCCATCTATATGTTTATAGACGCATGTTACGTACTCTATATGTATTTAGGCATTTCGCCATGGGAATAGATTTGTTACCAATCTAATTTAATTAGAATTCTTTTTATTGATACAACTCTCACTGCAATGCCTCGGCCGGCAATCCTCAGATGACTAGAATTAACTCTTCGTAATGGTAGCTAGGCGCCGCGCCGTTAGTATTATTAACATTGCCCACTAAGTTCCCAGTATTATTACACTCTCATACATTAGCATTACTATTATAGTTATAGGGCGTAGGGCCAAACAAAAAAGTGGCACTGACCCTAAAACGAACTAACAGAATAAGCGTGCAAACCAATTATTAATCTATTCCCAATTTGCATTTCCACATCTCTGTGGAAATGGGCCCGCCGGCAAAATGAGCAAGTCTTGCCGGAACCCTCCGAATTTGATGCTCGTTACTCTCCTCCTACCTTCGGATGATTTATTCTAAATCATCCTACGGTATACGGATCTTCTGTACTTCCTATCCCTCCTAATTGCCCGCAGTAATCAGCACTCAGATTGATAACAGGCGCGACGCCACCAGTACCAGTGACACCGTTGTAGTAGCCAATATTACTGACATCGAATACATAAGCATAGCTAATAAAATAGAAAGGCGAGGCAGACCAGTACCAACTACCTTTATATAAGTAATAACTTGAGTTAGTTGTACTGTATTTTCCCCCGGCTAGTGCTATCTCATCGGCTGTGATTAGCCCTACTGGATACGTTAAATCACCGTTTCCTTTTTTCTCATCATCTACTGTAAAAGCATCATTTTTTTGCGTACATGTTAATTTTGGTGTTGGATTACTTATACCATATCCTACTCTTGCTGTTGCTGAATACATAGTTTTATTTGTTCCATAACCTAGTGTGGTAAATCCAGATAATCCATTTAAACTTCCTGCATTTCGATCTATTTCTCTATCATTACAAAATATTTCATCTGATACTGCTTCTGCGTATCCTTTATCCACTATATTCGTCTTATACCAATTATCTACATATGTCTTTATCGTACTATTATTTGTATTTGCATGCGTTGCTTCGTAGGAACTTGAACCAGTTGTTCCATACATATATCCTACATATGCATTATCTTTACTGCTTGAATTGAATGCTACTGATGTCGATACTAATCTGTCTTTACTAGATTCTCCGTTTGCGTGTGCAATTGTACCATC
>CALVPA010000015.1 GCA_944350395.1 uncultured Bacilli bacterium | reverse complement strand
CAAACGATGAGCACTCCTAAAAAGCCGAATTCTTCACTTATAATCGAAAATATGAAGTCAGTCTGTGGCTCTGGTAAATAAAAATATTTTTGTCTAGATTTCATAAAACCCATTCCTAGCAAACCCCCTGGACCTATTGCATATAGACTTTGGATTATTTGAAAGCCACTACCCAAAGGATCTGTCCAAGGATTTAAGAACGAAACTATTCTAGCAAGTCGATAAGGTGCAATTAATATTAAAGATACTATTCCTAGTAATCCTACTATCCCTATACTTACAAAAAAAGATAGTTTTGCTTCGCTTATGAATATCATGGCAACTAGTGTTACTGTTATAACCATAGCTGTACCAAAATCAGGTTCAAGCATAATTAGTCCAAAAAACAATAAAATTACGAGTAGTATGGGGAAAATGCCCTTCTTTACATAGCGCATACCCTTTTCATTTTTAGATAAATATTTAGAGACAAAAATAATGAGGCCTATTTTAGATATTTCACTAGGCTGTATTCCAAGACCACCTATTCCAAACCAACTTCGGCTTCCGTTTCTAACTGAACCTATACCTGGAATTAAAACGAGCACTAAAAGAGTAAAACAGATTATCAGTATGAGATTAGCTTTCTTTAAATATATGTGATAATCAATTTTAGATATAATTGTCATTGTAATAATGCCTAATATTAAAAATACGCCTTGTGATATCAAATATTTGTATTCATTATTGTATTTATATTCAGCCCAAATACTGCTCGCCGAATATACCATGATAACTCCAAATATGGAAAGGCATATTACTAAAAAAGTGAGTATTTTATCTAGCTTATTTTTCAAAATATCACCTATATAAATTTTATTTTTTTACAAAAAAAAAAGAACATGCCTGCTGTACTCAGATATGTTCCATTCTTTTATTAACCTTCGAATACGGCATCGACATAAAATATAGGTTTACCGTCTTCTACACATTTCTTTTCCCAGTCTGTCATAATGTTATTTTTAACTGGTTCTTCGTCGTTATGTAAGTCTAGACTGACCTTTTTAAAAGTATACCAATATTGAGATAGAGTTTCTAATGAGTATTGAAATAATCCTTTGTTATCGGTTTTCAAAATAATGTGTTTTTTCTTTTTAAATATTTTATCATAAAGTCTCAAATAACTCTCGTGAGTAAATCTCTTCTTTTCATCGTGTTTTTTTGGCCAAGGCTCAGAAAAAGTAAGATAAATTGTATCTATTTCTCTACCAAATATTTCTCCTATTTCCTGGGCATCAGAATTTATAAGTTTTAAATTTGTTATATTTTTGCCTTCTAATTTTTGAACTGCACTTACTAATTGATCTTCACTTATTTCTAGTCCTATAAAATTGATATTCGGATAACTTTTGGCCATATTTATTATGAAATCTCCCCTACCTGTACCTAATTCTAAATGTATGGGATTATTATTAGAAAAAACATCTTTCCATTTATTTTTATAATTTTTTGGATTTTTTACTATGTAATTTGAATTACTTACAATTATATTTGAATCTTTATATGTTTTATAACGCATAGATATCACTTCCAAAATTATTATAACATAAAAAACCAGATATTTAATAAATTAATTATTTAATATAGGCCACATTACAAAAACACTTTTAAAAAGAAAGGTATTTTATTATTATTTTTAACTATAAAGTTTATTTCTTTTATTCTCCAAAATCTAAAAAAATTATTTTACTGTATATGGATCTGTCATAGTTCCTATTCCATTTAATGTTTGGACATAATTGGGACTTAAATTAATAACAGGTACTACACCATAATAATAATTAGCCACATAAGTTGATAAATATCCATTTTTATAGATATTAAATAATCCGGCGATAGAATTAAAGGAACCAGGTGATAGTGACCAATAAGAAGATCCTTTGTTTAAATAATAATTTTGATTTGTTGTTTTAGTCGTTCCCCCAGCTAGTCTTGTCTCATCTATTGTAATTAATCCTATGGGATATATTAAATTTCCATTTCCTTTTTCTTCATCTGACACTGTAAAAGCATCATTTTTTTGTGTACATGTTAATTTTGGTGTTGGATTACTTATTCCCATTCCCACTCTTGCTGCTGCTGCATAAAATGTATTATTTTTTCCATATCCTAGTGTTGTATAACCTGTTTGTCCATTCAAACTTCCTGCGTTTTGATCTATTTCTCTATCATTACAGAATATTTCATCCGATACTGCTTCTGCGTATCCTTTATCTACAATATTCGTCTTATACCAATTGTCTAGATATGTCTTTATTGAACTATCGTTTGTATTAGCATGCGTTGCTTCGTAAGAATTTGAGTCAGTTGCTCCATACATGTAACCGACATATGCATTATCATTGGACGGTGTGTTATATGGCGATATTCCGACTAATCTATCTTCACTTTCTTCACCGTTTGCGTGTGCAATTGTACCATCGTATATTATTCTTAAACTTCCGTCTCCATTTATTCTTATTATTCTCCAGTAGTATCCTGCAAAGTATACATAATTGTTTTCTACTGCTCCTCTAAAGTAATAACTTGTTCCATAATCGTCTTCTATCGCATATAAGCCATCTGCTGTCTCATCTGTAGTTGCTACCGTATTAAAGTCTGGGGTGCCTTCTTTTTCTTTTAGTCCAAAAAAAGCTAGTGTACTATCTGAAGTATATTTTCCTTCTTCTAATGTAAATCTCGTATTAAAACTTGCATTTATATCTTGTGTCTGGTCTACATCTGGTAAATTATTTAATGTTATTATTAAGTTGTAATAATATTTCTTACCTGTTGGTACTGATATTCCGTTTGCTAGTACTTCTGTCGTTTGCACACTACTTACAGGTACATTTTTATCAGTTACTACTTTTGTGAATGGACCTGATGCATTTTCTGAATATTCTAGTGAATATGTTAAACTTTCTTCTATATATGTATTAGTTAAGTTTAACCAACTTATCTTAGCTACCGCATCAAGTGTTCCAGTATTCTCTATTATAAACTTCTTTGTTACCGAGTCTCCAAAGTTTAGTACTTCATTTATTCCATTATCATTATCTGAAAATGTTAAAGCCATCGTTCCAGCGGTTATCTTAGCTGTCTGTGCGTTATTATTATTTACGTTTACTGTAAAGAATGCATACGTGATTGCCGTCACTGACAAAAGTACTATGAGTGCAAACAATATCACTAATAGATGATTTCTATCTAATTTACTCATAAAATTATTCTCACCATAACTTATATTACTATATAAAGTATATAATTTTTACTGTATTTTTGTCAATTATTATTATAACATTAATTAAACTTTAAAAAGGTTACTAAATATAAAATAAAAAATATGTTATCTCTTAATAAAAGATAACATAAATATATAAATATTAATTATTTTAAAGTTATTGACATTATAACCATACGCCATAAATTATTCCAAGCATCGCTAGAATGAAACCAGTCGACCAGAAAAGTTTTACTATATCTGTTTCTGCCCAACCTAACTCTTCGAAATGGTGGTGAATAGGTGCTTTTAAAAATACTTTTTTATGAAATTTTCTAATCGCTATTATTTGTATTAAACTAGTAAGAGTTTCAATTACGAAAACTCCACCGATTAAGATTAATGAAAATTCATGTCTAGTTAAAACTGCTACTGTAGCAAGAGCTCCACCTAGTGCTAGTGATCCAGTATCACCCATGAAAACTCTTGCAGGATGAGAATTAAACAGTAAGAATCCTCCAAGTGCTCCGATTAGTAGGAAACAGAATATTGCAACTTCTTGATAACCGGAAAGCCAAGTAGTATTCCAGGCAATTAATCCAAATGCCATGAACGCAAATACACTTAGTCCTGCTGCAAGTCCATCTAAGCCATCACTTATATTTACTGCATTGGTAGTTGCAACTAGTACTAACAAAATGAATAAACCATACGCCCAGCCCATTGGTAAATTCCAACCGAACAAACTGAGTGTCAAATCTCCTGTACCACCATAACTTCTATATATGAAGAAAAATACTATTGCGATAAAAACTTGTAATACGAGTTTTTGCCAAGATTTTAGTCCTTCGTTACCACTTATAGTTTTTCTTTTTATTTTGAGATAATCATCTAAAAATCCGACAAAACCATACGCTATAAAGACAAATAATACTATTACTAAATTGTGAGTAATCGTAATGCTACCCTTTATATATAACATTATAAGAGCTACTATTACTGGTATAATAAATATAAGCCCACCAATAGTCGGAGTACCTTTTTTCTCTAGGTGTCTTTTATTTATTAAAATATTTATTTTTTGATTAAAATTTATCTTTTTTAAAATAGGTATAATGATAAAACCAGTTATGACTGCTAAAATAAAACCTAACATTATTGCTAATATAGTTTTAGCTAATATTAACATAAACTTCCACCTCGTTATAATATTATACAACACTATGTCTAATAAATACTATGCTTTTAGTCTTTAATTTACGTCGATTTACATAAAAAAGTTTACATCTTTGTCGGTTGTAAACTTTTGTTTGCATTCATTAATTAGTGAGCATTATTTTAACCGTTCCACCTTTTTTAACATAGTAGTCAGGTTCTGGACTCATATATAAAACAATATCTCCCGTTCCAGAGTACTCTAGTTTAAAATCTTTTAATTTTTTTTGAGCATCTTTTAAATTCATACCGGTAACATCAGGCAATTTTATATACTCAGTTTCATACCACTGATAAGTTTTAGCCATTCCATTTGTATCTGGTTTAAAGCCGAATATGTCTATAGCTGATGTCAAAACATTTTTAGCAACTGGTGCTGATACAGTTCCGCCATACTGTGTTATACCTTTAGGGTTGTTTATTGCGACATAGACTACAATTTGTGGATCATCTGCAGGCATGAATCCTATAAAGGATAGAATATAGTTTCCACTTAGGTATACACCGTTTTCTACCTTTTGGGCGGTTCCAGTTTTTCCACCCACTCTATAATTTTCGATATATGCATTGTGACCTGATCCATTTGCAACTACACTCTCTAAAGCATATCTCACAAGACTGCTCGTTTCTTCGCTTATCACTTGTCTAACCACAGTTTTATTATTTTCTAATATAGTGGAATTCGTCTCAGGTTCATTGATAGTTTTCACTATGTAAGGTTTTAACAAGTATCCACCATTTATCGCAGCACTAACTGCTCTTACTTGTTGTGTAGGTGTTACACTTATTCCTTGACCAAAAGATGTCGTCGCTGTCTCTACTGGTCCCATATTGTTGAGAGTAAAAAGTATACCAGTACCTTCCCCATTTAAATCGATACCGGTTTTTACACCAAACCCAAACTTATTTACATAATTGTAAAGTCTTTCTGTTCCAAGTCTTTGACCTAGTACTACAAATCCAGGGTT
>CALVPA010000014.1 GCA_944350395.1 uncultured Bacilli bacterium | reverse complement strand
CATTTATTTTAGTAGCTTCGTATAAAGCATATACTGTAAACGAAGAAACTAGCATTTGAACGATTACGAGTACGACATATTTACTAAATGTTTTTTTATCAATTTTAGAAGTATCGTCAACTTTTTTAAATACTCTGTTCCTATTTAAGTGATAATTTATAAATGAAGAGATAATTCGCGCAAATATTGTTGCTACTATAATTGCATAACTTCCTATTAAAAATTTTAATAAATATGCAAATAAAGTAAATAAACTTATATCTAATGCAAAAGAAATTCCGGCAGAAAAGATATATTTTATAAATGTCGCATATCTATTTATCAGATTTTTCATTGCTATATATCTCCTTTTTGAGTAAAGCTAGTTCTTGAGTAAGTTTTGTAATTCTAATATTTTGCTCGGATAGTTTGATATAAACTGAAAAAACGATAAGACTTAGCAAGAAAAATCCTAAAAGGAATATCATATTAGATGTCGTTTCGAATCCTAAAAAATCTTTAATCGGATTTAAAATGTTATCGAATATAGTAAATAACATGAGTAATAATGAGACAAGATACCATACCAAACTGTATCTTAACTGCAACTTTCCTTTTTCTACTTTTCTATATATGAACAGGTCGAAAATCAAACAAATAATTATAAGAAATAGTTTAAGTTTTAACTGCATATCAGTTCTCTCCTTTACTGCTTAGAGATGCCATAATAATGGAAAGGCATACTTTGATCATATAATATATAGATTTAAGTGGCGTAATCGAACTTTTTCCATTCTTTCTTTCTTTCATCAAAACGGGTATTTCTTTAACTTTATAACCTCTTTTTAAAAGTTTCACAATCGTATCTGGTTCTGGATAATCTACAGGGTATTCTCTCATAAAGTATTCGATTACTTTTCTATTTGCAGCTCTAAAACCGCTTGTTGGATCGGTAATTTTTTTACCAGTACATATCTTTATAAGAGTAGAAAGAACTTGAATACCTTGTCTTCTCATGAAAGAAGATTTAAAACCTTCTGTTTTTTCAATAAACCTCGAACCTATGACCATGTCATTCCCTTTACTAATCGCATCTATTAAATCACTTATATATTTTGCGTCGTGCTGACCATCACCATCAAACTGAATTGCAATATCATAATTATTTTGAAATGCATACATATAACCAGTTTGAACTGCACCACCTATGCCGAGATTGTTTATTAAATCGATGTAATTCAGATTGTTATCTTCACAGATTTTTTTAGTTCTATCGCTAGAACCGTCATTTATGATTACATAATCGACACTGCTATTTACAGATTTTAAATTTTCTATAGTTTTTAATATACTTTTTTCTTCATTATATGCAGGAATTATCATTAACACTTTCATAGTATTTCACTCCGCATTAAGTATATCACACTTACATTTTTTTACAAAATAAAAACAGTAGAACTTTACTCTACTATTTTTATGATCAGTTCTCCATCCTTTGAATATAAGTATTTTTCTCTCGCATATCTTGCAATATAATCTGGGTCTTTTAATTTAATGATTTCACCAGATAATAATTCTTCGTCTTCTAATAAATCTTCATATTTTTGTTCAAGCTGTTTTTGTTCGCGATAATTTGAAAAAATTTTGGGCCAATAATAATACATCTTGTATCCAAAAAAAGATAACAGGCCTACTACGGTAATAAAATAAATTTTTAGTCTTCGTCTTACCTTTTTATTTTTCATCTTAACCTCTCGTAAGATTATATCATTTATTTGTTATTTTTTTCAATAATTTAAAAACAATTTTTAATTTGTTTACAATAACTTTACTGCACAACACGCCAAATAACATTGTAATTATAAAATATGGGTGAACTATACCTAAATTAATTTTGTATAAAACAACCATAAATATGATAGTACTTAAAGGCAATATTAAATAGCACAAGCGTACATTAAAAGGAGATTTCTGCATTAGAAAATAAATTATATAGAGAATTAAGCCGTATATAAAAAAGGATGTAAATGATAATAATTGTGTATTTATATTCATTTAAACAACTTATTAAATATACTAGATTCTTTTCCCTTTTCTACAGAATCTAGATATTGAAAACTGTTAATTTTTCCTTTTATAGATACATTTCCCTCTAATGTATCTAATTTTATCATCTCTAAGTTTTCTCCTTTTAAAAGTATTGGTCCTAAATTAGAGTTCAATAAAAACTCTTCATTGTCAAAACTTTCAATCTTTTTTACGCCGGTTATTACTATACTTTTTCTCTCGTTGATGTTTACTATGTGATTCACTGAATTTGTTTCTATAATCTTATCCATATTATCACCAGTAAATTATATGCATTATAAAAACAAATAATGAAAAAGTAGAAGATTATTCGTTTTCTTCTACTTTATTATCTTGAACATCTAAATCTTTAATTCTATTATATTCTTCAGTTACGGCTTGATTAAATTTATTCCTTGTTTCCTCGTTAATTGGGTGACAAGAATCGTGATATTCTCCATCAGATCCCTTTTTACTTGGCATAGCGGCAAAAAGAGTACCGTCAGCTTTTTCTATAACTCTTATGTGTTCGATTGCAAAGCAATTATCGAGTTCTATATAAGCTGTTCCTTTCATTCTTGGGTTTCCATTTTCTACTTTACGTACTGATACTTTTGTGATTTCCATAATACTCTCTCTTTCCATTTTTTATAATTTAATTTTATATCAATATGGTAAAAATTGCAAGTAAATTAAATAAATGTTAGTACAACTTCTTTATTTATTATTTCAGAATAACTTATACTCTTGATAGAAGAACCCGTATCTACAGTAAATATTTGGGGATATATATCACGAATTGTACCAATAAAACTATCGTTTTTATTGCGCATTCCATATACTTTTACTAAAACTCGGTCTCCTTTATGCGCAGCTAAATTGTCTCTTATAACATATGGATTCATTATCTAGGGTATCCGACGTACATGACGCCATTACCCATTATTCCCCCCATTCCGTCGTGACCATATTTTGTTCTTTCCAATAGTTCTAATAGATCTATCTGTTTGTTTCGTTCGGTAAGTGCAACAGTAACTGCTATAATAGCGGGATCCAATGCATGTATATTTACTCTTTTTGGGCTAGACGCATAATTTGCACCAGCTTTTATTAGTTCCTCGTAATTACTTTGACAAGCACCAGCTATAATCACAAGTTTTTCATGACTTTTTTCATATAGCCTTGCATTATTGACACTTTTTATAAAATTTAAAGAATTTTGGTAATTTTTAGAATCGCTTTGATCACCCTTTTTTTTATAGTAAGCATCATGTCCTGTAATAATGACTATGTCCGGTTTTATTTCATTTAAATATTTATTGATACAATTAGGTAGTTCCGACTCTTTTATGTTTTTACCAATAGCAAGTACCCCAGTTTCCTTATAAAATTCTAGACATCTATTCAAATAATCTGCATCCCCATCAAAATGTAATATTTTACCTGGTAAATAAAAATATTCATCTCTATCTAACAAAAGTTTATCTTTAACTCTGTTAGTAAAATCTTCGCGATCTTCTTCAGGAGTTACTTTTTGTAAA
The DNA here is from genome assembly GCA_944350395.1 of uncultured Bacilli bacterium. Classification (GTDB taxonomy): domain Bacteria; phylum Bacillota_I; class Bacilli_A; order RF39; family UBA660; genus RUG11867. The sequence continues at coordinate 24,596 of CALVPA010000014.1, read as the reverse complement.
TCTTCTAGTGGACTATCTGCATAAAGTCTAACGTCGGTACCCTTTAAATAATAGATTCCATCTTTAATATTAAGTACTTTAAAGACGATGTCGTGATTGTAACTCTTTCTAGTGACATAGTCGCCTTTTACTATTTCCATATAATCACCAATAAATTATATTCTTTGAAAAATAAAAAAGACTTAAATATTATTAGTTAAGTCTATAAATGTTTCTAAATCAATCTCTTCAGCGCGGTTTTCTAAAGTATATCCGTGTTTATTTAAAATAATCTCTAGTTCGCGCCTATTGTAAGATTTTAAATTATTATTTAATGTTTTTCTTTTAAATTTAAAAGAATCTTTAACTAAAGCGTCAAATTTATCATAATCTACACATAATGTTTCTTTTCTAGATAAACGCAAAACTGTGCTATCCACTTTTGGCATAGGTACAAAATTTTTCTTATCTACATCTATTATTTTTTCTATATTGAACCAATAATTTAATATCACTGTCATATATCCGTAATTTTTTGATTTAGGCTTAGATAAAAATCTATCTGCAACTTCTTTTTGTACCATAAATACCATAGATGAAACATTTAAATTTAATTTGATTATATGTTCAATTATGGGAGTTGTAATGTAATATGGTAAATTTCCTATTATATATAGATTTGTAAAATTATATTTATCCAATATTTCAAGTATATCCGCAGTTAAAAAATCTTGATATATTATTTGTGTTTTTTCATCTTCTAATTTATCTAAATATTGTTTTGTCTCTAAATCGATTTCAAAGGCAATTAAGGTAGCATCATACTTTTTAAGTTTCTTAGTTAAAGCTCCACTTCCTGGTCCTATTTCGATAATTAAATCATCTTCATTTGGCTCTATAGAATCTACAATTTTATCTATAATATTTTGATTTTTTAAAAAGTTTTGACCAAATTTTTTTTTAAAAACAAATTTTGACATGCAATTCACCTATATAAGTTTATCATAATTCTAGTAAAATAAAAAGAACGCAATTAGCGTTCCCATCCAAATCGAAGTATATCATAACTTATTTTTTTATTGCCAACTTTTGAAATAGCGGTCTCTTCAGAATCTACTAATAAATCGAGAGTAGTTCCTGTTACCCCTCTATCTAATACTATTGCCGTTATGTAATCAGAATTATTAAATATAGTATCTTTAAATCTAACGATAGAACCACATGGTAAGTTAGATGAAGATGCTACAATATTAACTGTTCCATATACTGAATCGACATATGTAGTCGTGCCATCTAAAACATTTTGTCCAGTACAGCCTAATCTTCCTGAACATAAAGGACAATCTGCTACATAACCGGTAAGTGAACCATTGTAAGTATCTAATACTGTATTTAAATCGCTTAAAGCAAATGTTTCGATAACTTTAGCCATGGCATTTAAATTAACATTCTTATTTAAATTGTTATTTGATGCCTTGGCAATATTTGTTATACTGCTGTTTTGAAAACATAAAACTAATGCAACAACTATAGCAATACAAATACATTTATATATATATTTAATTTTCTTTTTCATCAATATTGCTCCTCGCAAACTAAGTTTAGCACATATGTTTTTAAATGTCAAAAAGCTCATTGACATTTTTTTCGGTAATTTTTGACAATTCTTCAAGACTAACACTTTTAATTTCGCATATCTTCTTAGCAATAAATATAATGTTAGATGGATTATTTTTTTCACCTCTATGTGGTTCTGGAGTCAAATAAGGACTATCTGTTTCCAATAAAATAGATTCTATTGGTATTTTTTCAATTACTTTATAAAGGTTAGAATTCTTAAATGTTAAAACACCATTTATTCCTAACTTGTATCCTAATTTTATGTAAATGTTTGCAGTTTCTAGGCTTCCACTAAAAGAGTGAATTACTCCTTTTACACTTGGGTACTTTTTAATTATTTCAATAGTGTCTTCAGTAGCTTTTCTCGAATGAATAATTACAGGCAGGTTGTATTTCTCTGCTAAGATCATCTGCTTTTCAAAAACCTTTTTTTGCAATTCTTTATCATATGGTTCGTAATAATAGTCTAGACCTATTTCACCAATTGCAACAATTTTTTGTGCGTTTATTTCAATCTGAGATAACTGTTTTTCTTCAAATGTTTCCAAATTTTGAGGTTGAAATCCTAAAGCAGGATATATATTTTGATATTTCTTATGTATTTCTAAAACTTCATTATTAGATTTAAAATCCACACCATTATTTATCATTTTTTTAATTCCTTTAGCATTCGATGCCTCAATTAATTTATCGATGTCTTCGTAATATTCTTTATAAATATGACAGTGTGTATCTGTAAACATTTTTATCACCACTTAAAGTATAATTTAATTTTGTATAATTGTAAATACCCCTCCCCCTAATTATTTCCCGGGAAATATAAAACAAGCAATTAATCTTGCTTGTATACAATTCTTTGGAATAATGGTTCAGGAGTTTTTACTACGTCATATTCGATATCACTTATGTATTTTGTATCGCTAAATGTATTCTTATCAGTATTTATTTGTTCAAAAACTTTGCTTGCAGAATTAGGCATAAAAGGTTTTAGCATAATTCCTGTCACTCTGATAGCTTCCATAATATTATAGAGCACTGTTTCCAAATAATCTCGTTTTTCCTCGTCCTTTGCTAAAACCCATGGCATGACATCGTCGATATATTTATTACTCGATCTTAATAATTCAAAGATGTCTTCTAATGCTTTAGAAATTTGAAGACCTTCTATTTTTTCGTCAACATTACTCTTTAAAACATTTATTTTTTCTATAAATTCTTCGTCGATATTTTCCAAGACGTTTTTATTTGTAACTTTGCCATCGAAGTATTTATTAGCCATGCCTATAGTTCTATTTACTAAATTACCCCAAATATTTGCTAAATCGCTGTTAATTCTGTTTACCAGTGCTTCTTCAGAAAAGTTTCCATCATTTCCAAAAGGTATCTCTCTAAGTACAAAATATCTAACTGCATCTACCCCGTATTTATCTACATATTCTCTAGGATCTTTGTAATTACCCAAGCTCTTAGATATTTTATTTCCTTCTACGATTAACCATCCATGGCCAAATACTTTATGTGGTAAAGGCAGATCTAACGCCATCAATATTATTGGCCATATTATAGTGTGAAATCTAACTATTTCTTTACCAACTATATGGACATCAGCTGGCCAATATTTTTTGAATTTTTCATCGTCATCAGTTAGGTAACCTAAAGCGGTTATATAATTACTCAAGGCGTCAAGCCAAACATATATTACGTGTTTTTCATCAAATGTTACTGGGATTCCCCACGAAAAACTAGTTCTAGAAACGCATAAATCTTCCAATCCTGGTTTTAAAAAGTTATTAATCATTTCATTTTTTCTAGATTCGGGAAGTATAAAATCTGAATGACTATCTATATACTCTTCCAATCTTTTTTGATATTTAGACAGTCTAAGAAAATATGCTTCCTCCGAAACTTCTTGAACATCTCTACCACAATCAGGACATTTACCATTTACTAGTTGAGTCTCAGTCCAAAAAGATTCACAAGGAGTACAATATAATCCTTTATATTCACCTTTATATATATCTCCTTGGTCATATAGTTTTTTAAAAATTTTTTGAACTATTTCTACATGATCTTTATCTGTAGTTCTGATAAATCTATCGTAAGTTATTCCGAGAGATTTCCAAAGGTCCTTAGCATTTTCTACAATCTTATCTACATAGTCTTTTGGAGACAAGCCCGCTTCTTCTGCTTTTTTTTCTATTTTTTGGCCATGTTCATCACTACCAGTCAAAAAATATGTGTCGTATCCGTCTAATCTTTTATAACGAGCTATAGAATCTGCAATTATCGTACTGTAACAATGTCCTATGTGAAAATTTGCCGACGGATAATAAATAGGTGTCGTAATATAAAATTTTTTTTGCATTTAAAATTCCTTCTTTCTAAATAAAAAAATCATGAATTTAAGGACGAGAGTATTCCCGCGGTACCACCTTAATTCATGATATTCATGCTCTTTTAACTTTATAACGCTAGTCAGACGTTTGAACTCCAAAACCATGTTCAATCGCTTGCAGTACTTCCTTTCACCAACCGGAAGCTCTCTTAAACATTCGGCAATTTACTCTTTTCTTCTCCGTTCAATATGAGTTAAATATAACATATTTATAATACATTTTCAATAATTGTTTAAATTTTTTTCAATAATATTTTTAAACAATTTTATGACAAAAATATCTATTATAGGTTTTTCTAAGTTGTATTCAATAATTAAACCTGTTTTATCATTATCTATTATTAGTGGATATATATTGTAATAAGCTTTTAACATTTTATCGCTTGCAATAGTAAGGTTTAATAATTCATTTTTACATTCTTGAGAAATATAAAGCATACGTTCTAATTCGCTACTAATTAGCTTATCTGTTAAACCTTTATCGTTAGATGCTATGATGTGATCTGTATCAGTAATAATATAATTGTTACCTGTTATTCTATTTCCTGTGTCTATAAGGTAATCTATATACTCAATGATATCTGGTAATACCGAATATTTTTTAATATGTATTTCAGCATTTGAAATAAAAATTTCTAATGGTTCGTTATCTTTTATATGTAATTTTTTTCTAATATCTTTGGGAATAACGATTCTTCCTAATTCATCTATTCTTCTAATGTTACTATTTTGATTCAAGTAAAATCACCAACCATTATTATTTTAATATAAAATATATTATTTATACATTTTTTACTTGTTCATTTATTACATTTAATAAATCAAAGACATAATACACATAATTTTTACTCAATAGATCCGTATTTACACTTATTCTAATTTCTTTGTTCATGTAACTTAGTTCAAATTTTGGAGATATGTTATACACTTGTAAAAATAATTTTTCTCCATCTATTTTGTCCGATAGTTCTTTTGGCAGTACTATTGTAATTTTCTTTTGTAATTGCATTATATTTTTAATGTGTAATTTTTCAAACATATTTTCTACACATTTTTCGAGCATATAAATTTCTATATCTTCATTTATATTTCCAAACCTATCTATAAGTTCTGATTTTATTTTTAAGTAATCTTCTTTTGATTTTATCGAATTTATAAGTTTATGAATTTCAATTTTAATACTTTCATCCTCTACATACGTATTATCTATGTGAGTACTTATGTTGAGGCTAGGACTTATATTAATCTCTGTTTCTTTACTTTCATCATCATCAATATTGTTTGTTAGTTTATGTATTTCTTCATTAACCATTTTCGTATATAAATCGATACCTACTGAATCTATAAAACCAGCTTGCTCACTTCCAAGTAAATCGCCGGCACCTCTTATTGCTAAATCCCTCATGGCTATTTTGTAGCCGCTTCCTAATTCGGTAAACTCTTTAATAGATTCTAATCTTTTAACGGCCGTTTCAGTAAGAACCTTTGTTGGATTATACATTAGATATGCATAGGCAATTTTATCGCTTCTTCCTACTCGACCCCTAATTTGGTATAGCTGGCTAAGTCCAAACCTATCTGAGTTCATAATTACTATAGTATTTACGTTAGGTATATCGATACCAGTTTCAATTATCGTAGTACATATTAAAATATCATATTCACCTTGTATAAATTTTTCCATGATGTCGTTTAGTTCATCACTACTCATCTGTCCATGACCATAAACTGTTTTAGCTTCGGGCACTAATTTATCTATTTTTGTTTTAAACTTTTCTAATTCCTCAATATTGTTTATTAAAATAAATACTTGTCCGTTTCTTGTTAGTTCTTTATATATAGCGTCTCTAATTATTAATTCGTTTTCTTCGATGACATAGGTTTGAATAGGATATCTATTTATAGGAGGTGTGTCAAGAATCGAAAGTGATCTTAGACCGCTCATTGCCATTTTAAGCGTACGAGGTATAGGTGTTGCAGAAAGAGTCAAAACATTGATATCTGTTTTCATTTCCTTAATTTTTTCTTTATGAGTTACACCAAATCTTTGTTCTTCATCTATTACTAATAAGCCCAAATGTTTATATTTGATCTTTTTATTTAGTAATTTATGAGTACCTATTATAATATCAATTTTGCCTTCTTCTAAATCTTTTAATATTTCGTTTACCTTTCTTGTGGAAACGTGTCTATTTAAAAGTTCTATTCTTATAGGGTAATTTTTAAATCTTTCTAAAGCGTTTGTATATTGCTGTTTAGATAAGATTGTAGTTGGACACAAATACGCAACCTGAAATCCGTTTAATACTGTTTTAAACATAGCCCTAAAAGCAACTTCTGTCTTGCCATATCCGACATCTCCACATAGAAGTCTATCCATAGGTATTTCACTTTTTAAATCCAGATCTATTTCTTTAATCGCTTTTTCTTGATCTTCTGTAAGAGTATAAGGAAATGCAAGTGCAAATTCAAACTCTTCATCGTAATCTTTATATGCTTTAGTTTTTACACTAGTTCTTTTTGAATAAAGGTTTAACAATTCTTCAGATATATCGTGTATTTTTTTTCTAGTTTCAAGTTTTTTCTTTGCCCAAGATGTGCTATTTAATTTATTAATCTTAGGGACTATTCCATCCTTTGAAGAATATTTATATAATTTATCGATGTTTTCTACCGGTATATACACTTTATCGTTATCTAAGTACGATAACTGTATATAGTCTTTTTCGAGATGATTTGTTTTTAAAGTCTTAAGGCCGTTATATATACCAATGCCATAAGTTTCGTGAACGATGTAGTCACCGATTTGTAAGTCGTCATACGACTTTATCTTTTTTCCAATCTTAATCGTATTTTTATACTTAATAGTTTTATTGACTGTATTATCTATATCATAGGGACATATAACAGTATAATTTTGAAAAATAAATCCTTTATTTATATGGCAAATTACTATATTTATTTTTTCTTCATAAATATTGTCTAGTGATGTCTGATAAGACTCATTAAAAAGTTTAGATATTATATCGATCTGTTTTTTGTTTTCGAGTGCAAAAATTACAGTCTTTTTATTTTTTATTTCATTTAATGTATACTTCATTAATTTTTCGTAATCAGAGTTAAAATTTATAATCTCTTTACTACTATAGGCTATTGTATTAGCGTTTTTATATGAATTTATTGTGTCAATTTTATAAATTACATCACACTGTATTTCATCAAATTCAAACATATAGTGTTTATTTTTATCTATATTTTTGCTTACTTTATAGTCAAAAATTTCTTTTTGCAAATTTGTGTATGTAATAGTTATTTGACTTTCATCTATCATGAAAATGGAACTGTTAGTCATATAGTCCAATAAAGAACTTGGATTTTCACTTTCCATCTCGTTAAAACGCTTTATTATTGCTTTACCAATTTTTTTAGTAGTTAATTGTGTATTTTCATCAAATTCCTTTATTTCATCTACTACATTATCAAAAAATTCTATTCTTACAGGTTTGGATACTTCTACTGGAAAAATATCAATTACAAACCCTCTTACAGCATATTCGCCAGTAGTGGTAACCAGTGATTCTCTATGGTATCCAAATTCTTCAAGTTTTTCTATAATTATTTCCCGGGAAATATTTTGGGGGGAGGGGTCAATAACTATTTCTTGTTCTTCGCTCACGTTTGGTAAATATTTTAAATATCCCATAAGAGATGTAACTATTAAATATTTATCGTTTTTTCTAGATTTTAACTTTTCTAAAGTTTCTAATCTTTTTATTTTTAAATCCGGAGAAATAGCGACCGCGACAGAAGTTAAAAAATCGTCCATCGGAAAAAACAGAACATCGTCTACATATGTCTGTAATTCTTTAAAATAATTGTTAGCTTCATAAAGGCTACTCGTTAATACTAGAACGTCTTCATTATGAGTTTTAAAATATTCACTTATATATAAAACATCTAGTTCTTTTGTAAGCCCTTGAACATGAGCTCCATTTTTATATTCAAAATACTTACTTAATATTTTCATTTTCCCATACCATTATAATTATTCATCGTAATTTCTACACCATTTTTTATAAAACTTTCGATAATTTTTGGAGAAATATCAACAACTGAATCTAAAATATCTTTTTCTAGCTTAGAAAAAGTTCCAAGTACATAGTCTTTTGTATTTACTGATTTATCGTTTGAAATTCCAATCTTATACTGTGCAAAAGAATTTGTATTTAAACATTCAATGATAGATTTAATACCGTTATCGCCACCAGATGAACTGTTTACTTTTACTTTATATTGTCCTAATTTTAAATCTAAGTCATCTCTTATTATTAGTATGTCTTCAGGATTTATTTTAAAATAATCAGTATAACTTTTAACTACTGTTCCAGATAAATTCATATAGCTTAGCGGTTTTAAAAATAATACTTTTTCTTCTCCAATTATTTTATCGACATATAATCCGTTAAATTTTTCCTTAAATTTGTCGTTTCTACAATAATTATCTACAACTATAAAGCCGACATTATGCCTAGTATTTACATATTCCTTGCCAGGATTGCCCAGCCCAACGATCATTTTCATATCATTCCTCCTTAAATATGTCTTTATATGTTTTACACTCGCTTACATTAATTGAATAAACTTTTAAATCACTCTTTTTATAATTTGATGCTTCAATTAGAAAAAACTCTGCTTGTTTATTTTTTTTAGTATATACAAAGCACACATCTCTTATCCCAAATTTATATTTATTCAAAAGTTCAATAGTTTCTAGAAACCTATTTACTCTTTGTACGAGATAGAAAGTACCATTTTCTTTTAGATTTTTCTTAGCAGTTTCAATTATTTCTTCTAATGTTACCGTAACTTCATGGCGAGCTATTTTCTTTATGATATTATCGTTTAACAAAGATGTGTCATTTACTTTAAAATATGGTGGATTACAAGTAATTACATCAAATTTTTCAAAAAAATTTATGTCTTTTACGTTTTGATTTATTATTTGTATTTTGTCCTCTAAGTTATTAATCATTAATGTTTTATGTGCTAAATCACATATTTCTGGTTGTATCTCCACTCCAGTAAACTTTAAATCGTTTTCTTTGGTATAGAGTATCAAAGGCACGGGTAAGTTACCTGTACACATATCTAAAATGTGCATTCCTTTTTTTATTTTGACAATTTCTGCTAGCAAAATAGAATCTAGACTAAACTTAAAGTATTCTTTATTTTGATATATCTTTAATCCATAGTCGAATAAATCATTACATTCAATCATCTAGACTCACTACTTCTTTTGTATTTTCGTCTACTTTTACAGTATATTTTTTATTTAAAATATCTAATTCGACTACTTCGCACATTTTACCTTTGTAATTTACTTTTTCTTTAAGTTTTGGAAGCAATCCTCTGTTCTCTTCATAAACATTATTTTCATATGTAAAACAGCATAATAGTCTTCCACAAGCTCCATTGATTTTTGTAGGGTTTAATGCAATATTTTGATTTTTAACCATATTGATGTTAACAGTATTTATATCTTTGAGACAACTGTTACAACAAAGCATTCTTCCACAAAGTCCAATACCGCCTATTTCTTTTGCTTTATCTCTAACGCCAATCTGGTGAAGTTCGATGCGAGCATGGTATTTAGCTGCTAAATCTTTTACTAAATCTCTAAAATCAACTCTTTCATCCGAAACAAAATTAAAAAGAAGATGTTTTTTATCCAATGAATAGTCCGCACTTATTATATTCATGTTTATGTTTGCTTTTTTTATAATTTTTCTCGTTTCTATAAGAGCAGTTTTAGCATCAGCTATGTTGTTTAAATATTTTTCATAGTCATCTTTAGTCGCAATACGATTTACGGGTTTTAGATCTTTCGATGAACCCTCATCATCTATAATATCTACTACTATACCTAATTGTTCTCCTCTTTCAGTTTCGACAATAACTTTATCGTCTATGCTTAAAGAAATATCCGAATGAAAGTTATATATTTTTCCATCTTCTTTAAATTTTACACCGACTATGGCCATCTAAAATCACTTCCTTATCTCGAGAAATATCTTTTCTAATAATAAATCTGTATTCATATTAAATGTAAGTTTATCAAGTACTTTATTTAAATATAAAGACTTTTGTACAATTTCTCTATATGAATTATTGTCCTTAATGAAATTCACTATATCTATATTAAAATTCCAGTTTTGCTCGATTTCACAGGCCGTATTATAATACCTTTTTATTGTTTTTACAATCTCTTTACCATTATCATTAATTTCTTTGTTTTTATCTTTATAAAGATTAAACTCTAAAAGATCTTTTGTTTCAATTAATTTTATCATTTCAAATAAAGTGTCGTTTGATATACTAGGATTTTCATCGTATGAATTATTTTCTAAGTCGTACATAATTGATAACATTTCACACCTACTTTTAATTGTAGGCAACAATAAATCTATATTTTTAGCTATCAAAAAACTAACTACACTTTCGTTAGGTTCTTCAATAGTTTTAAGAAGTTTATTAGACGAAGATTCATTCAATAACTCTGCATCTAAAATAATATAAAACAAATATTTTGAAAGTATAGGTTTTATCTTTAATCTCTCTTGTAAATCCAAAATTTGTTCTTTCTTAATGTCTTTTCCGTCAGGACTAATAATTATCAATTCCAAATAATTTTCGCTTTTGATTTGTTCTTTTATTACATCGTCGTTTGACCCGATTATCTCTATAATTAGTTCCTTTATATCATTCAAACACTTATCTACATCGTTTGTTTCAATTAAAAAAACATGGGAATTTTTATTCTCATTAAACTCTTTTCTAATTTTTTGTACTGCGTTATTTGTATTCATAATGTCTCCATTATATAAATGTAACTAGACCTACTAATAAGAATAATCCAGGAAAACCCAGCAGTGATATACAGGAAATTGTATATAAATTTAAGGGAATAAATAAATTCATACTACTCATTATAATGTTAAAACTATATAATAAGGTAAAAGCAAATATTATTTTTTTAACAATTTTTATCATCATTTTCATGTTTATCACTAAATTGTATTTGTCAAATATAATTTTTATGCAATTTCTTTTCTATCGTAAAGTGCTCTTTCTAATGTCAAAACGTCTAAATAATCTATTTCGGCACCCATCGGTATTCCATAGGATAATCTAGTTACTTTTATATTTTCTTTATTCAATATTTTTTTTAAATATAATGTCGTAGTATCTCCTTCGATTGTTGGGCGAAGGGCTATAATAATTTCAGCTTTTGAAAGATTATTGCATCTTTTAACTAAACTAGAAATGTTCAAATCATCCGGATTCACACCATCGATTGGAGATATAAGTCCTCCAAGTACGTGATACACTCCATCAAATTTTCCAGTTTTTTCAAACATAAAAATACTTTTATAATCTTCTACAACACATATTAAATTATGATTTCTATTTTCGTCACTGCAAATTGGACAAATTTTTTGATCCGTAAGATGTCCACATACTTCGCATTTTTGTAATGTATTTTTGATTTCTTTTATAGAGTCTGCAAAACCATTTAATTCTTCTTCATCTAAATTAATTAATGCTAATGCATATCTTTCCGCTGTTTTTTCGCCTATACCAGGCAATTTTTTTAAATACTCTATCAAAGTTTCTAAAAGTTTTGGGTAAATATTCATTACATTAGCCCACCGAGCTGTTTACTATACATTCCCAACTTGTCTTCAATTTCTTTTTCAATTTTTTTAATTGCATCGTTTATAGCTATCGTTATCATATCCGATAACATATCTCTATCGCTATTGATATCACCATCATAAGTAATAGTTATTTTTTTAATTGTTTTATTACCCGACATTACTACTTCGATCCATTCAGATTTACCTATAAAATCCTTATTATATATTTCTTCTTGTTTTTTTGTAATTTCTCTTTGCATTCTTTGTGCTTGAGCCATTAAATTTTGCATATTCATATTATCATCCTCCTAAGATATTTCTACCATTTTATCTTCAAATATTTCGTTTACTTTACCTTTTATACTACTATTTTCATCAGTTTTTATGGGTTCATCGATATATTCATATTTTACTTTTTCTTTTATATTTCGCTTAAACAGTTCCTTTTCTTCCAACCATTTCGAATTCGATATTGCTACTACTCGAGTTTCAAAGTTAAATTCTTTTAAACGTCTTTCTATATCCTCTGCTTTCATATTAAATAGTTCAGCAAGTGATTCTTCGTCAGTTGCAAATATTATATATTTATTAGAAGCGGCTACAGGCTTATAATCCGAAAAAGAAACTGCATTTATTTTTTCGTTCAATATTTCTGTCCATTTCTTTTGTATTTCACTTAGTGACTCTTTATTTACCTCTACAAAGCAATTATTTATTCTTATGTCTGTAAAAGTCATTTTTCCAGAATTTGTTGTCTTTATCGGTCTATTATCTCTTTGTGAAATTGTATTTGAAATAGCATTATTTTTTGATCCACATAAATTTAAAAAGTTTAACTTTATCATGGAATAAACATTTTCATTAATTCTTGCATCTACATAACAATCGTTTAAACCTTCAATAAGTTTTCTTATAATATCGTAAGAAATACTCTTTTCCTTACAAAGTTTAATGTTAATCGCTATTTCTTCAAAATAATTAATCATCCTTTTTATAAGTTTTTGGGCATTTATACCGGTATCTTCTAAGTCATTTAGTTCTTTTACTATGCTTTCTATATTTCCATTTTTTAAATAATTTAGAAGATCTTCTATTTTTTTATTAGATATAATATTATACTCTCTCAATAAACAATCAAGAGTTACTTTTCTCGAAAGTTTTGATGTTTGATCTAATATGCTAAGAGCATCACGTAAACAACCATCGCTTAAATAATATATTTCATCTAGTGCATTATCTTCAAATTCTATATTCTCTTCGCTACAAACGTATTTTAAGTGCTCTATCATTTCATCTTTACTAATTTTTTTAAAATCGTATCTTTGGCAACGAGAAAGTATTGTGATAGGTACTTTATACACTTCTGTCGTAGCTAAAATGAATATAGCGTGTTCTGGTGGTTCTTCTAATGTTTTAAGTAATGCATTAAAGGCACCAGGAGAAAGCATGTGCACTTCGTCTATTATATACACTTTATATTTAGAAGATGTCGGTGCAAGAGTTATATTATTTCTCAATTCTCTAATTTCGTCTACACCGTTATTAGAAGCTGCATCTATTTCGATTATGTCAGGGCTAGTACTAAAATTTTTACAATTCCCACACTGATTGCAAGCTTCTCCATTATTTGGATTTTCACAATTTATTGCTTTAGCAAATACTTTTGCAGTCGAAGTTTTTCCTGTTCCTCGCGGACCAGTAAATATGTAAGCATGAGAAAAGTTGTTGTTTTTGACGCTATTTTGAAGTGTCTCAACTATTGATTTTTGACCAATTATTTTAGAAAAAGAATCTGGCCTGTATTTTCTGTATAAAACTTTGTATGCCACGAATAATCACCATTTCAATTATAGCAAAATACATACATTAAATCTAGCGTTTATTATTAAAAAAAGTTTGCATATTTACTATATATTTTTCTTTGTCTTTACCGTCGTAATTATAAAGTTCTACAGAAGTACATTTGTACTGTTTTTTATAATTATATCGAGGTACTAAATAATATACTTTTTTCAATCTTGCTTCTTTAATAACCGATTTACACATATCACATGGTTCCAAAGTTACGACCATACATTTGTTCGATAATCTCCATTCGTGTAATTTCTTGTTAGCTTTGTGTATTGCTATTATTTCTGCATGATCAGTAGTTATTTTTGAACGATTTCTTTTGTTATATGCATAACTAATTATTTTATTATTTTCAAAAATTATTGCACTAACCGGAAACTCATTATGTTTCAAAGATTTATTAGCTAACTTAAATAATTTACTTATTATTTTTTGATCCATTTTTCCTCCAAAAAAAAGCGCACACAAACATCTATCTTATGGCTGCTATTTTCCAATCCTGACCAGATTCGATATTTGTTTGTTGCGCAATATAATTATATCAAATGTATTTGTTTAATTCAATGTTTCACGTGAAACATAATTCTAATTTATATCAGTTTAACTTAATAATTAATCAAATGTTCCACGTGGAACATTACATTATAAAATTCCTATTTATGTAATGCTTAAATATTGATTTTAAATATAAAAAGTTGAATTAATAAAATTATTGAGTATAAAGCTATTAAGACTGTATATTTTTTTGTTTTAATTAATATAACATTTATAAAATTATAATATTATATAAATATTTTATTTATACTAAAGTTACATAATTAAAATTAATTATATAAAAATTAATTTAGCTTTAAATTACATACAATTATAACACACAGTTATAATTTATTTTTTTTATTAATCTATGTTCCACGTGGAACATAAGAGATCAAAAATTATTATTTAAATAGTTTAATAAATAAATAATAAATTAAATACAAAATTATAAATTATTATATATTTTATTTATTATTATTATTATTATTATTATTTATTTCCCGGGAAATAATTAGGGGGAGGGTATAAATTTATAAAAAATGTATTTTATAATGATATATTTTCACAATATAATTTAATTTAATTAAAACTTATGTTCCACGTGAAACATACAATATAATTATAAAATATGTTATTTAATTTACTTTACTTATAAATCAATAATAATATAAAAGTTATTAGTTATATTAATTACAAAACAATAATTTTATGTTTCACGTGGAACATTTATTTTAATTAATAAAAAAAGTTATCGCATAATCGATAACTTTTAATTATTATTTTTTTCAGATTGATCTTCTTCGTTTTCTGAATCTTCAGAAACTATGCTTACTGAGGAAACTGTACAATTATCTTTTAAGTTAATCAACCGTACTCCCTGAGCCATACGGCTTAACTGAGATATGTTTTTCGTTTTAAGTCTAATAACCATGCCTGTATCTGTAATTATCATTGCATCTTTAGTATCATCAACTATATTAAATGATATAATTTCTCCATTTTTCTCAGTAATATTTAATGCTTTTACACCTTTACTTCCTCGTTTAGTTTCTCTAAATTCACGAACAATTGTTCGTTTACCGTATCCTTTCTTTGTAACTATTAATATATTTGCATCAATATCACATGTTTCGGCACATATGCATTGGCCTTCTGACATATTTATACCCTTTACACCGGCTGCAGTTCTACCCATGACGCGAACCTCTTTTTCATCAAACAAAACCATACGTCCGTTCGTGGAGCCTAATAAAACTTTACTTTCTCCATTAGTCTTTTTAACAGCTATTAGCTCGTCATTATCTTTAAGAGTAATGCATATTTTTCCTGTCTGTCTGATGTTTTCAAATTCGCTAATTTCTGTTCTCTTAACAATTCCTTTTTTAGTAGCGAATAATAAATATTTAAATTCTTCATCAGAACTAATTTTTATTATAGAACTAATTGTTTCATCTTTATCGATGTGCAATAGGTTAATAATAGGTAATCCTTTAGCTTGGCGAGAAAATTCTGGTATTTCGTACCCCTTAATTCGGTATACTTTACCTTTATTAGAAAACATTAATATATAGTCATGAGTAGATACATTTACCATAAGTTTAACATTATCTTCCTCATTAGTAGACATGCCTTTTATACCGACTCCGCCGCGATTTTGAATCTTATATGTGTCTGTAGCTATTCTCTTTATATATCCTTTATCAGTTATTGTAACAATACTGTTTTCTTCAGGTATTAAAGATTCATCCTCGATATAATCTATAGCAGTCATATCGATTTTTGTGCGTCTTTCATCTCCGTATTTATCTTTAATTTCAGACAATTCTTTCTTAATTATATCTAATACCTTTTGATCACTAGCTAAAATAGATTTTAATTCGTCTATTAACTTCAATAACTCTTCTAATTCTGATTCAATTTTACTACGCTCTAATCCTGTAAGTCTTCTAAGTTTTAACTCTAGTATTGCGTCAGCTTGTACTTCAGTAAATCCAAATCGTTTAATAAGTTTTTCTTTTGCGACGACATCGCTTTCAGCTTCTTTAATAATCTTTATTACTTCATCAATGTTATCGAGCGCTAACTTATATCCTTCTAATATATGAACACGTTTTTCTGCTTTATCAAGATCAAACTTTGTTCTTCTTATTATAATTTCTTTTTGATATTCTATATATTTTGATATGATATCTTTAAGTCCCAAAGTTTTTGGAACGCCGCTGTCTAACATCAAGAATATAATTCCGTAAGTAGTTTGAAATGCTGTGTGTTTATATAAATTGTTTAAAACTACCTGTGGATTTGCATCCTTTTTTAAAGTAATTGTAATTTTTATTCCATCTTTTAAATCTGTATGATAATCCGAAATACCTTCAATAATCTTATTGTGAACAAGTTCTGCCACTTTATTTTTTAAATCTTGTGTATTTATACCGTATGGTACTTCGTCTATTACGATGTAATTTCTGCCATTTTTTTCTTCAATTATAGCTTTACTTCTGATAGTAATAGTTCCTCGACCTGTTTCATAAGCAGTTTTTATGCCACTATTACCAAGGATTATACCACCTGTTGGAAAATCTGGTCCCTTTATATATTGCATTAATCCTAAAGTATCTATTTCAGGATTATCGATATATGCAATACATCCATCGATTACTTCACTCAAATTGTGTGGTGGAATATTTGTTGCCATTCCGACTGCAATACCCATTGTACCATTTACTAAAATATTAGGAAATCTTGAAGGTAATATTTCGGGCTCTTTTTCAGATTCATCGAAATTAGGTACGAAGTTTACAGTATTTTTATTTATATCTCTAAGTAATTCCAAAGATATTTTGGCTAATCTTGATTCAGTATAACGCATGGCTGCAGCACCATATCCTTCGATATTACCGAAGTTACCGTGTCCATCCACTAACATATACCTGTAACTAAAATCTTGAGCCATTCTTACCATAGCATCATATATCGAAGAGTCGCCATGTGGATGGTATTTACCCATTACGTCTCCGACAATTCTGGCACTTTTCTTATGTGGCTTATCTGGAGTATAACCAGATTCATACATAGAGTAAAGTATTCTTCTATGTACAGGTTTTAATCCATCTCTTAAATCTGGTAATGCACGAGATACTATTACACTCATGGAGTATTCTAGAAATGATGTTTCAATTTCTTTTACTATATCGTTTGATTCTAATCTGTCTCTACTATGATCCATCTCTATACCTCCTAAATATCTAAGTTTTGAACATAAACAGCGTTATCTTCAATAAACTTTCTTCTAGGTTCAACTTCTTCACCCATAAGTTTGTTAAATGCTGCATCTGCTGCCATTAAATCACCTACAGTGATTTTTCTAAGTACACGCGTGTTAATGTCCATAGTCGTGGCGTTTAATTCTTCAGCGTCCATTTCACCGAGACCTTTCATTCTCGATATTTCATACTTAGTACCTTCCTTTAAAGATGCTAAGTATTCATCTCTCTCATCTTCATTTAAAACATACTTTATTGTTTTACCGTGTTTAATACAAAAGAGTGGGGGCTGTGCTGCATAAACATGACCAGCTTCTACTATAGGTCTAAAAAATCTATAGAACAAAGTTAAAAGTAAAACCCTAATGTGTGATCCATCAACATCGGCATCAGTCATTATAATAATTTTGTGATATCTTAACTTATCTAAGTTAAAATCGTCTCCAATTCCGGTACCAAACGCTGTTATTATAGTTTTTATTTCTTCGTTACTAAGAGCTCTATCGAGTCTTGCTTTTTCTACATTTAATATTTTACCTCTAAGTGGCAATATGGCTTGTGTCATGCTGTTTCTACCTTTTATAGCTGACCCTCCTGCCGAATCCCCCTCGACTAAGAAAATTTCGCTAACAGTAGGATCTTTTTCTTTGCAATCGACAAGTTTTCCACCAAAATTGATGACATCTAAATCACCCTTACGATGTGCTATTTCTCTTGCTTTTTTAGCGGCTACTCGCGCTCTTGCAGCAGTTAAACACTTTTCTACAATTATTTTAGCATCGGTAGGATTTTCTAACAAGTATCTTTCAAATCCCTTACTAAATACATCATCAGCGATTTTTCTTACTTCCGCATTTCCGAGTTTTGTCTTAGTCTGTCCTTCAAACTGTGGATCCGGATGTTTGCACGATATTATCATCGTAAGACCTTCACGAACGTCTTCTCCACTAAGTGGATCATCGTTATCTTTTAAAAATTTATTAGCTTTAGCATAATTATTTATAATTCTAGTAAGAGCTCTTTTGACGCCATCTTCATGAGTACCTCCTTCATAAGTTTTGATATTATTCGTATATGAATAAATTGAGGGACTATATGTATTATTATATTGCATGGCTATTTCGATAGAAATATCGTCTTCTGCACCTTCGAAATACACTATATCTGGATGAATAGGGGTTTTATTAGCATTTAATAATCTTACAAATTCTATTATTCCACCATTATATAAAAATTCATCTTTTTTAATGTTACTAGCATCTCTGGCATCGGTTAAAATAATGCGTAAACCCTTATTTAAAAAGGTTATTTCTTGCAATCTTTCATATAAAATTTCATATTTAAATTCTGTAGTTTCTGTAAAAATTGATGCATCTGGTTTAAATTTTACCGTCGTTCCAGTTCTATTTTCTTCACAATCATCGATTATTTTTAAAGGCTCTACTGGGTGTCCTCCGTGTTCAAATCTTTGGAAATATACTTTTCCATTATGATAAACATAAACTTCTAGCCAATCTGATAGAGCATTTACGACGCTTGCTCCTACACCATGAAGTCCTCCAGAAACTTTGTATCCTCCACCGCCAAATTTTCCTCCTGCATGAAGAACTGTAAATATTGTCTCAATGGTAGATAAACCAGTCTTGGCATTTGTGCCAGTTGGCATTCCTCGGCCATCATCTTTAACAGTAATACTGTTATCTTTTTCGATTATTACTTCGATATCATCACAGTATCCAGCAAGTGCTTCATCCACAGAGTTATCTACAATTTCCCAAACGAGATGATGTAAGCCTCTTTCACTAGTGGTACCGATGTACATACCAGGTCTTTTTCTAACGGCCTCTAAACCTTCTAGTACCTGAATATCGCTATCTGAATATTCCTTTTCAACTTTATTATTCATACAATTGTTTCACCACTTTCCCTTTTTTGATATTAAACACAGTGCAATTATTTAAAATTTTAGTGTTAATATTTTTTAAATCTGTAGTCGTAATAAATATTTGTAAATTCTTATTTAATTTTTTTAAAATATTATTGATTTTTTTGCTGTCTAATTCGCTAAATAAATCGTCTAATATTAAAATAGGATAAATACCCTTTTCCTTAATAAAAAGCTCTATTTCGGCCAGTTTAAAGCATAATATAGCATTTTTCTGTTCGCCCTCAGATCCATAATCTTTTAGACTATTATTATCTAGATAAAAAATAAAATCGTCATGATGAATTCCTATGTTTGTTTTTCCGATTATTATATCTTTATCTAAATAATATTTATATTTTTTTAATAAGTCATCTTTAGTTTTATTCTTATAAGAACTTATGTAAGATAATTTTAAACCTCTTCTTTTTGTTATAGAAAAATATATATCGTCATAATATTTGTTTATATTTTCGATAAATTTTTCTCTGTACTTTGAAATCATGAGTCCTGTATCGATAAGTTTATCAGTTAGTATCCATAGATAATCTGGACTAGCTAATTTATTAACGTACATTAGTTTTAAAAAAGCATTGCGCTGCTTTAAAATTTTATTATATTCGTTTAATAAATGTAAATAACCATTTTCTAGCTGAGAAATTTCAATATTTATCATATTTCTTCTCAAACTAGGTGCTCCCTTTATAATATTAACATCTTCGGGAGTAAATAAAACGACATTTATTTTTGAAATATAATTACTCAATTTGGCTATCCTGTTATTATCAATTTTTACTATTTTTCCATTATCCGATAAGCTCAATTTATAATTATGAGTCATTTTATCTCTAACAGTTCCACTAATGCTCATTTCTTTTTTATCATTTTTTATTAGTACTTTATCTAAAGATCCTCTAAATGATTTAGTTATTGCTAAAACATATATAGCTTCGATTATATTTGTTTTACCGGAACCGTTCAATCCTATTATTATATTTTGTTTATTAGAAAAATCTAAAGTCAGTGATTCATAATTCCTAAAATTATAAAGTTTTAAACTGATAATTTTCATATTTGGCCTCATAAAACTCTAAAAATAAATTTACTAGGTATAGACGTATCACCATACCTAGTAATAATTATAGCATAAATTTAGGGTTTTTTAAATGAATTTTAGTGTTTTTTTTCAATTAATTCAGCTCTTCTCTTATTGAGAACTGACTCTAATCTAGTTGCTCTAAAAACTTGATTATTTATAATTTTATTTGATACTGGAATTTTTATAGTTAAATCATTGTTAAACTTTATAATACTTTCATTTTCTAATTTATTGTACGTATCTAAGTTATTAAGAGATATCCAACTACATTCTTTTAATCTAGGACTACAAGTTGGAAAAAATATTATATTGTTAGAATCTTCTACTAATATTGGAGACTTGTGAGTAACTCCTATTAAATCCACAGTACCTTTTTTTCTTCCTTCATACGAACTACCGTAATATTCACAATTTTCCGATATTATTCTTTTGGCATTTTTGTCTACTATTAAAACGTCATCACTCTCATATATTTTAGTCTTAGTATTACTTATCGGTATAATTGCTAATGTTTTAGTGTTTATCTTGTAATTTATCATTTTTTCACCTCCTGACGACATTTTTATACTACTTTGCTTTGTCGAATTTTGTCGAATTTTGTCGAAAAATGTCAAAATTTGACAAAAAAAAAAGAGATAAACTCAATTATCTCAGTACGTTTTTATAGGTAAAATAAGTTGTATAAGTGTATCATCTTTTGCACTCTTTAATACTATCGGTTTAATTTCACTATTTAATAATACGATTATTTCGTTATCGTCTAAAGTTTTAAGTGCATCCATCATATATTTTGCACTAAATGAAATATTTATATCGGCTGAATCTTTTTTATCTATAGATATTTTTTCTTCAACTCTACCTATTTCTGAAGCATAAGATGATACGACTAACTCATCTTTTTTTGTCTCCATTTTTACAATATTTTTTTCTTTATTTTGCGTTAAGAGTGAAGCTCTATCTATCGCACTATAAAAATCAATATAATTAGTTTTAAAATTTATTGCAAAATTATCTGGAATTAAGTTATTAGTATTTGGATAAGTACCACTTAAAAGATTTGATTGAAAAGTTATATTTTTATATATAAATAATATTTTATTCGAAAATATGTGCATTTCGACAGGTTCATCATCGCATATAATCTTATCTAATTCACTAATGTTGTTTCCAGGAATAGTTATATTTATTTCATCCTTAGTAAACTCAGGTAAAGTTACAGTTTTTTTTGCAAGTCTATATGAGTCCGTTGCTGTAATTTCCATTACATTTCCCATTATTTTAAAGTTAATTCCAGTAAGTAGTGGTCTAGACTCTTGAGTACTTATTGCAAATACTGTTTGTTTAATAATAGATTTAAATAAATTACCTTTTATTATAATTGGATCTTTCTGATATTCTAATTTTATCTGTGGATAATCATCAACTTTTAAACAGTTTAAATTAAATTGACTGTTTTTAGATTTTATTAATACTTTCAAACTGTCTATTACATCGATATCTATATTATCATCCGGTAATTTTCTAATTATCTCATTTATATATTTACTTTGAATAACAATGCTTCCTTCTTGTTCCACATTTTTAATTTTTTCTCTTTTAATAAATGACTTTATCGTTAAATCAGTATTGCTTGCTGTTAAATATAGTCCTTCTTTATTTAATTCAAATTTTATTCCATTTAAAACAGGTATTACATTTTTAATTGATATGGCTTTTGTAACATTATTTAAGTTTTCTAATAAAATATTTTTTTCAATTGTAAATTTCATTTTTCGTCCTTCTTTCTTTTATTTAATAATATTAATAATAATAAGTGTTGTGGAAATTGTGGAAAACTCCATTTTTGTCCACAATACAGCGTTTTTTGCACTGTTGATAATTTGTTGAAAACTTTTTTGTTATCCACACTTTTCAACCTATGTTGTTTTTGATCTCTTTTATTATCTCTTTTAATTGATTATTATTTTTTAAATCCTCCTTTATTTTATCACATGCATGTATTATTGTCGAATGATCTCGATTTCCAAATTCCAATCCTATCTTAGGAAAAGATTCGTCAGTATAGGTGCGACAAAGATAAATCGCTATTTGCCTTGGATAATTTATATTTGCAGATCTTTTTTTACTCTTTAAGTCTTCTACAGTTATGTGGTAATAGTCTGCAACAGCTTTTTGAATTTTCGATATATTACTATCCATATATATAGAATTTTTTAAATAGTCTTTTAAAGCATCATTAGCAAATTCTAAATCAATTTTTTGTGGTTTCATAATAGCTGCATAAGCATATAGTCTGGTTATTGCTCCCTCAATATGTCTTACATCATTTTCACTATTGCAGGCGATATATTCTATGATGTCTTCGCCAACTAATTGTGCTACATCATATCCTCGCATTTTATCTTTAACTATTCTCTTTTTTAATTCTATGTCTGGAGGATATATGTTTACTGTTAGGCCCCAACTAAACCTTGTTCTAAGTCTTTCTTCTAGTAATTTTAAATCGTCAGGACTTCTATCCGAACTGATAATTATCTGTTTGTTCATATCATAAAGGTTATTAAAAGTGTGAAAAAATTCTTGTTGTGTTTTTTCAGCTCCGCCTAAAAATTGTATGTCATCGATCATTAAGACATCGATATTTCGATATTTATTTTTAAACGATTCCGCATAACTAGTGTCTTTTCGCATATTTATAGACGTAAAATCGCTTATAAATTTTTCACTAGTTACATATAAAACTCTCTTATTTGTATTCTTACTTATGTAATTACCTATAGCATGCATCAGATGTGTTTTTCCTAGTCCACTTTTTCCATGTATAAAAAATGGATTATATAGTTTACCAGGCTGTTCTGCAACAGCAAGTGCAGCAGTTTGTGCTAATCTATTAGATTCTCCGATAATAAAATTATTAAAAGTATATTTTTCTATTAAATTACTTTCAATTTTCTGTTCATAACTAGTAATGTTTTCCACAGGAGCAGGATTATTTAAAGGTTTATTAGCTATCTCATCATTCATTTTAGGTAATTCAAGTTCTGTCTGTTTTTCTATTTCCTCAGGTAAAATAAAGAATATATCACAATTTTTATCGAATATTTTTTCCATAAGTTCTTCGATTGTTTCTAAATATCTCGCTTCAAGTGCATCCTTAATATAGGGGGAAGGAACAGAAATGGTTATTTTTTTTAGAGGCCTATTGTCTTGAATGCCATCCTCTATTTTATATATCTTACAGTTTTTAAACCAGGTATTGATAGAAGAAGAAGTTACTAGTTCTTTAAGTTGATTTAAAAAATTTTTCCAAATAATGCTATAATCTTCATTCATTCCACTCACCCCGAATTTCGTAAACTTATTTTAACTTAAAATAAAAAAAATTAAAAGTCATTTTTTTAAATAAAAGATATGAACATAATTATAAACAGCTTTCTGTGGAAAAAAAAATATATAAAAGTGCCTTACTATCTTAGAAAAAAATACTTATCAACAGTTTCCACAATTTTGTAATATAAACAATGTGGACAACTTATCAACAGCGTGTGGAAAAAATGTGGATAATTCTGTGGAAAAACTTTTTTATTCTGCTTGACTTTTTTAACTTCGATATAATATAATACTGTTGCTATTTAGATGTGGAGGTGCAAAGATGAAAAGAACTTATCAACCAAATAATCGTAAAAAAAGCAAGAAACACGGTTTTTTTGCTAGAAAAGAATCTAATATTTTAAAATCTAGAAGAAAAAAAGGTCGTAAAGTACTTTGTAAGTAAACCACTTTTAATGTGGTTTTTATTCTATGAGGAGGTAAAATGAAAAGATATGAGATGATAAAAGACAAAAACGATTTCAATTATATAATAAAGAAAGGTAAATTTGTAAAAGATAAGTTATTTGTCATATATTATAGAGATAGTGAAAAAGATAATCATTTTACTAAATTTGGAATAGCTATTAAAAAATGTATAGGTAATGCAGTTACTAGAAATAGACTCAAACGTCAAACGAGAAGTATCGTCGATAAAAACAAAAAAATGTTTCAAAAAAATTATGATTATATTATAATGATAAGAGAAGGGTGTTTGAATAGCAGTTTTTCTAAAATGAACGAATCACTAGAATCGTTGCTAGAAAGGATATAAAATGAAAAAAAACAAACTACTATTAGCAGTATTAATAATTTTGATAACAATGACATCGGGCTGTACGAAGTATATGTCTGATGATAA
>CALVPA010000013.1 GCA_944350395.1 uncultured Bacilli bacterium | reverse complement strand
AATTGTTTAATGTTATTATTAAATTGTAATAGTATTTTTCCCCTGCTGGTATTTCTAAACTATTCGCTAATACTTCTGTCGTCTGCATGCTGCTTGCAGGTACGTTTTTATCCGTTACTACTTTAGTGAATGGACCAGAAGCACTTACTGAATACTCGAGCGTATAAGTTAGACTTCCTTCTAAATATGTATTAGTTAGATTTAACCAACTGATTTTAGCTACAGCATCGAGTGTGCCAGTGTTTTCGATAATAAACTTCTTCGTTACTGAGTCTCCAAAGTTTAGTATTTCATTTATTCCATTGTCGTTATCCGAAAATGTTAGTGCCATAGTTCCCGCAGTTATTTCAGCTGTCTGTGCGTTATCGTTATTTACGTTTACCGTGAAAAACGCATAAGTGATTGCCGTCACTGACAAAAGCACTATGAGTGCAAACAATATCACTAGTACTTGATCTCTATTAAAGTGTTTCATACTTAGTCTCACCTTATCCTATCATGCTATATAAAGTATACAATTTTTACTGTATTTTTGTCAATGATGAAAATTAGATATCCATATTGTTAAAAGAAGGCACTTTTCTATCCATTAGTTCGTCGATACTAACATCTAATGCAACTGCAATTTTATATAAAGTATAAACAGAAAAACCACACTTGCCGTGAGATGATTCTATTCTTCTCATGAAATCATATGATATGTCTGCTTCTTCTGCTAATTCTTCCTGTGTCAAGTGTTTTACTTTGCGATACTTCTTTATGTTTATAGAAATTTTTTCTTTTAAGATTTTATTTTGATCACTTTTAGTCTTTTTACTGCTCATCATACCACCATCTACATTTTGCCATAAATTGGCAAAATTTTCCGTGACTTGGTATTGCCGGTTTTTCTGTTTTCTGCTATACTTGATTTATGAAAAAATTTAAGAATTTAGAGAGGATAAGAAAGAGCGAAGGCTACTCTCAGAAGAAGCTTGCTCAAAAATTAGGTATTTCTAATCAATATATGTGGGGTATAGAGAATGGTGAAAAAACACTCAGTTATAAAATGGCTTATAAATTGAGTAAAGTTTTAAAATCTACTCCAGATGATATTTTTTTAGACGATTTTAAAAAGAAGTGATAAATTTCACTTCTTTTTATCGTAGTTTACGTATTCGATTATATCTTCGAATTTACAGTTTAGTTCGTTACATAACTTAGCAATAGTAGTCAAATCTACTCTAGATAAATTGCCAATAACTATTCTCTGTATAGTGTTGAAATCTATGTTCTTTTCCACAAGTACAGAGTTTTTTGTTCTATGTCTCTTTTCTAAAAGAGAATTAAGTTTGAAAAGGTAATATCCATTTTCGCATTCTACTCTGTAAATTTTTTCTAAATTACTTTTTCTACCCATTTTTTAAAGCCTCCATTAGTTAAAATTTTAACATCTATGTGGCTTATAAAACAGTTGATTACAAGCAAGTATTATAGTATTTATCTAATATTGAAAATATTTCTTCACTCGTCTTCGATGCACAAATCTCATTTTTTATCTTGGCACTAGATGGCATACCTTTTAGATACCATATCGCGTGACTTCGTATTTCAAGTAGAGCTAATTTTTCCCCTTTATCCTCTAAGAGAAGTTTATAGTGTCTTCTTATCATGTCGATTTTATCTTTATTAGTAGGGATAGTCTTAACAACTCCGTCTTTAAGATATTCTTTTATCTCGCATATTAGCCAAGGGTTACCTAGAACTCCCCTACCTATCATAACGGCATCACAGCCTGTCTCGTCTAGCATTTTTTTGGCGAGTTCTGGACTTGTGACATCTCCATTACCTATTACAGGTATACTAACAGCTTCTTTTACTTTTTTTATGATAGACCAGTCTGCTTTGCCACTATAGCCCTGTGCTCTCGTGCGGGCGTGAACAGCGATAGCACTCGCTCCTGCCTTTTCTACCATTTTTGCTACTTCGACGGCATTTATGTGATTTTCATCCCATCCACTTCTTATTTTAACTGTAACTGGTACGCTTACTGCATCTTTGACATTTTTAACTATTTCATATATTTTTTCAGGATCTTTTAAAAGAGCGCTTCCTGCTTGAGCCCGAAGAGCAACTTTAGGTACAGGGCAACCCATATTTATATCGATTATATCCGGATGCATTACTTCTTCTACAATTTTTGCTGCTTCCACAAAAGATGACACATCACTACCGAATATCTGCTGAGCGATAGGTCTTTCTTCATCTTCCATCTTTAATAAGTCTAGAGTTTTCTTATTTTGATAAACTAAAGCTTTGTCACTTACCATTTCAGCATATATAAGGTCTGCACCCATCTCTTTAATAATCTTTCTATAAGAAGAATTAGAAATACCTGCCATAGGTGCAAGTACTAGAGGACCATTTATCTCTACATCGCCTATTTTCCACATTTTTCTAACTCCACCACATCGCCATTTTTAAGGCCGTATTCTTCTGCTTCGTCTTTATCTATATGTAGTTCATAGTATCCGTTGTCGCTTACCTTTACAACGGCATCGAATGTGATATCTTTAGCATGCATTAACACTTTATCCCTTTCGTGTAATCCCAGCCCAGTCTCATTTGCAGTATTAACGTGTACGTGTCTTTCAGCTCTTATGACACCATGGTCTATATATAATTTCTTTTCCCCACTAATGATATTTATTCCAGGAGTGTTTTTTAAATCTCCGCTTCTCCTAACTGGAGCATCTAATCCAAGATATTCTAGATCAGAACCTAACAGTTCGACTTGAACTTCACTTCTAAATGGTCCCAAAACTCTTACATGATTTATAA
>CALVPA010000012.1 GCA_944350395.1 uncultured Bacilli bacterium | reverse complement strand
TTGATTCCTGTCCACATAGGTTTAGCTTCCATGTCAATACTTTGTAATGAAACTGTCGAGTTGTCGACAACTCTTTTCTCAGTACTTGAAAGTTTCTTTTCGTCTATTACTCCACCGAAGGAATCGAACATTCTTCCGAATATCTTATCAGAGTATTCCATTTCGATTGCCTTAGCACAGAGTTTTACCTCTGTACCTTTTTTTAAACCGTGTGTGCTAGAGAGTGCAATACAAGTAGCGCTCGTATTATTGATCTCTGTTACTTCGAACTTTCTCGATTCATCGTCACAAGCACATAATATGTTTCCTATGTTTACATTTGAATTAGAAAGCACTACTTCGACCTTTACATCGAATATACTAATTATTTTACCGATTATCATTATTGAGCCTCCTTATCATCTAGAAAAGAGAAACTCTTTATCATTTCTTCTTTCGATTTAGGACTGTATTTATATTGGCTTAAAGCATTTAAAAGTTTCTCACCATTTTTTAATTGCTTTTGTATTTCAGGAGTCATCTCATCCATATTGGATAGTTCATATACTTCTTTAACATCTAAGTAAGAAAGAAGTTCTCTTCTTACTTTAGCTCCGACTTTTTTCATATCTTCACTCTGAACCGCTCCGCCTAATCTCGATACGGATAGTCCGTAGTCGATGGCAGGCTTTTGACCGCGTGCAAAGTTTTTAGCAGAGAGCACTATCTGTCCATCGCATATGGAGATGATATTCGTAGAAATATAATCCGTTATGTCTGAATTTTTAGTTTCTACTATAGGTAAAACCGTTATAGATCCACCATTTTTATGCTGCGCACCTCTCTCTAAAAGTCTAGCGTGTGTATAAAATATGTCAGATGGATAAGCATCACGTCCAGGAGATTTTTTACTCGCTAGGCTGATATCTCTGTAGACAGATGCGTGTTTCTTTAAATCGTCTATGCATACTAGAACATCGTACCCTTGAATCATCAAGTTTTCTGCGATAGTCATAGCTACGTATGGAGTTAAATATATACTCGTAGGAAGTTCGTCATTGAAGGCAGCGATTATAATGGTGTAACTAGAAGCACCTCTTTTAGTTAGATCATAATATATATCTTTAACCTCTTTTTTTGTTTTACCTAAGGCAACATATATGCATAATACATTTTTATCTTTTTGATTCATAATCGTATCGAGTACGATTTGAGTCTTTCCTGTCTTTTTATCTCCAATGATCAACTGTCTTTGCCCTTTACCTATTGGATATAATAGGTCGATACCAGTAATACCAGTAAGTAACTCTCTATTTACGATTCCTCTTTCCATGATAGGAATAGGTCTGTTTTCGATCTGAGTATTTATGAGTTTGTCGAATGTCTTATTTGCGATTAAATCGTGTCCATATATATCTATAACTTTTCCTATAGAATCTAAACTGAACAGGCATTTAAATTCGTGACCTTCGGCAATAACTTCGTCTCCAACTTTAATTTCGCCATCTTTGTTCGTTAAAGCGATGACTACTTTGTTATAATAAATACCGAAAACATAACCTTTCGCTATGTTTGCAATATTTACAGATTCATAGAAACTGACGTCGTTTAATCCACTTACTTCAACTATATATGGTCCGACATTTATAACATGACCTACACTATAGATATTTTCATTTTTATCGATTTTTTCTTTAACTTTCTCTACTTTTTTTTCTATGTTATTGCTCATATTATAAATCCTTTCCATTTAAACTAAAGTCGTATATCTTAGATTGATACATAATTTTAATTCCCTTATATATATTGGGATCGATTTTAGTCGTTATATACCTGCTCATATAGTCATAATTTTAAGACTTGCTTCCTACATATACGGTTATTTTTGGACTATTTAATTCGACAAGTTCATCTAAATAATTTATAAATTCATCTAAATTGAATCTTTTATGCGTGCTTTTATACGCATCTAGTAAGTCATATTCTTTCTCGGTAAGCATATTTTTTAGTTTTTTTTCTAATTCACTAAATGTCAATATTTTTAATTCATAAAGTTTTTTAGAACTAAATTTTCTTCTTATCTTTTTACAAAATTCATAATTCTTAAACGTATCGATTCTTTTTAGAAATTCACTTATGATCTTTTCACTATCATAATTAAACTTTTCATTTATCATTTTTTCGATTTCAAAAATACTTTGATCTTGATATTTAGTCCTACTTAAAACATCGATTATGTTTATGTCAAAATCGATTGAATCACTGTGTAAATCATTTTTTATAGATTCGGCTTCTACCCTTTTATTCTTTATCTCTTCGTCTAAATTGTTAAGCTTTTCTTCTTTGTCGTTTATTAATTCGTCGTACTCTTGTAATTTATCGATGTAATAAGTTTTCGATTGATCATCTATTTTTTCGACAGATTTTTTTAGAATCCTAAACATCAAATAAACTAATACTGCCAGTACGGCATATACGCCTATAAATAGATAAACCATATTATGCAGTTAGTGGGTTAAAGAATAATAGTAAGAAGCAGAATGCAAATAGTAGTAGCATAAAGATTGCAGTTATGATTAAAATAGTCATTACTGAATGAACGACATCATTTTTTGTCTCTGGGTTTCTACCTATAGCTTCTGCTACACGTCCTCCCAATATTCCTATTCCAATTCCAAGACCTAAAAATGCTAATCCTATCATAAGTCCAATGCACTCGGCTGTTGCTGCTAAAACTGTTTCCATAATTACCTCCATCGTAGTTTTCTCTACTCTTATTTACTATACAAATTATAGCATTATTGATAATTGATGTCAACGCACTAATATTAAAAAAAATTCTCTTATTTAAGAGAATTTTACTCGGCATATTCGCTCGTAATTCCAAGATAACTTTCTAAAGTAATCCAATCACCTGCATTGTATAATTTTGCCGCTAAATCAGTTCCTACATATCTTAAATGCCAAGATTCATACTTATATCCTGTTTCATTATCTTTATCTTTTGGATACCTAATGATAAAACCATATTTATAACAATTAGCGTTTACCCATTTTCCTTCTTCCGTATTCGCAAAAGCATCTGTAATACTATTTAAGTCGAAAGCTAATCCAGACTGATGTTCACTGTGCCCTGCTCTAGCAGAATATGTATCGGCAGCCTCTTTTCCACTTCTATTTACATAACTGTTGTAAAGACCATTTTGGTAACTATATGAGCGATATCCACTTTGGATCCAAATAGTTAGTCCTAAACTTGCGGCATCGCTTTTCATTTTTTGAAATGCCTGATAAGCTTCTTCATCGATACATTCTTGACATATTGTCGTACTACTAGTTGCCTCTTTATGAGTGTTTTTAGGAACAAAGTCGCTAGGAAGCGGATAAGTCTTATTTACTATGAGCATTCCATTTATGTATGTTACTCCATCGATTACTTCTATCGTATAGCCTTTACTGGTTTTATTTTTGATAGCTTTATTAGAAGAGTTACTACCGTTATTAGATTCTTGAGTACTTTCTTTTTCTCCGCTAGATTCACCCGAACTATTAGATTCGTT
>CALVPA010000011.1 GCA_944350395.1 uncultured Bacilli bacterium | reverse complement strand
AAAAAGACCTTCTATTTGGTCTTTTTGTCATTCTTAGGTAAAGCTTCTTTTCTAGATAAGTTTAGTCTACCGCGGTTATCATAACCAGTAGCTTTTACGACTATCTCGTCTCCAACTTTTACTAAATCGCTAGGTTTATCGATTCTCTCGTTGGCCATTTGAGATACGTGGACTAATCCTTCACAACCGTCCCATAATTCTACAAAACATCCGAAATCCTCAACTTTAGTAACTTTTCCGGTGTATATTTTTCCTATTTCTACTTCTTTGACGACATTTTTGATCATCTCTAGAGTTTTATCGATTACTTCTTGATTGCTGTGATATATGACTACGTGTCCATCGTCATCGATATCAACCTTTACAGCATCTTTGTCGTTTACAGATTTGACATTAGATGCAGTAAGAATGATCTTCGTAATCATCTCACCACCGCGACCGATTACATCTTTAATTTTCTCTGGTTTAATGTCTAAAGTTGTTATTTTAGGCGCATATGGGCTTAAACTCTTGCGCGGTTCACTTATTACACTAGTCATGACTTCTAGTATCTGTAATCTAGCTTTATGAGCCTGAGCAAGTGCTTCTTTCAAAATACTTTTAGTTACACCCTTTATTTTGATATCCATCTGAAGTGCAGTTATTCCGTTCTTAGTACCTGCAACTTTAAAGTCCATATCTCCCATGTGATCTTCTAATCCTTGTATATCGGTTAGTACTACGTGCTTTCTTCCTTTAGTTATTAAACCCATGGCTATTCCAGCAACAGGACTTTTAATAGGTACACCAGCAGCCATTAGACTTAGGCATCCTGCACAGATAGACGCTTGACTCGATGAACCGTTACTCTCAAGTATCTCACTTACTACTCTTACAGTATAAGGAAATTCTTCTTCACTAGGCATTACTTGTAAAAGTGCACGTTCCCCTAGGGCACCGTGTCCTATTTCACGTCTACCTGGAGCTCCATATCTACCAGTTTCACCGACACTAAAGTTAGGGAAATTATAGTGAAGCATAAATCTCTTAGTATCTTCTAATCCTAATCCGTCCAAAATTTGGTGCTCTCCTAGTGCTCCTAATGTAGTCGCACCCAAAGCCTGAGTCTGACCTCTTGTAAATAAAGCACTGCCATGAGTCCTAGGAAGAATATCTATACTAGCAGAAAGTGGTCTAATCTCATCTAACGCTCTACCATCTGGACGAATGTGCTTTTCGACTATTAAGTCTCTTACTAACTCGGCTTCTAGTTCATCAACTAACGTCTTGACATCTTTTAATATGTCTCCTAAATTCTCATTATCTTTATAAAGTTCACTAAAGTGACCTACAGTCTGTACTTTCACACTTTCTATCTCTTCGTATTTTTCATTCTTCTCTTTATCGCTAGTAAGTGCATCTAGTAACATATCCTTAGCGTACTTTTTAACTAGTTCAGTTAAATCTTTATCTATCTCTACTAAGTCGACAGTCACTTTCTCTAAACCGACGTTCTTGGTTACTTCATCTTCAAATTCACACAGTTCAGTAATCGCTTTCTGTCCAAATTCGATAGCTTTAATCATAACTTCTTCGCTAACTTCTTTGGCACCTGTTTCGATCATGCATATATCTGTTTTAGTTCCCGCAAGAGTAAGTATGAGTTCGCTCTTTTCAGTCTCTTCCACGTTAGGATTTATGATATACTCTTTTCCGATTTTACCAACTCTAACTCCAGCGATAGGTCCATCGAATGGTATATCGCTTATGCATAGTGCTAAACTAGAACCTAACATGGCAGCCATTTGTGGACTATTATCGGGATCAACCGATAAAACAGTATTTATAACTTGTACTTCATTTCTAAAGCCATCTGCAAACATTGGTCTAATAGGTCTATCTATTAGTCTTGCAGAAAGTGTCGCCTCATCCGTAGGTCTACCCTCTCTTTTAATAAATCCTCCAGGAATCTTACCTACGGAATATAGTTTTTCTTGATATAATACAGTCAAAGGGAAAAAGTCAGCACTACTAACATTATTAGACATAACCGCACAACTTAAGACAACAGTATCACCGTATCTAACTAGTACTGCACCGTTAGCCTGCTTAGCTAGTTCTCCAGTTTCTACAGTTATATCTCTTCCCCTAAAATTTAATTTAAATTCTCTTTTCATAAAACCTCTCTTTAAATAAAAAGACACTAAAAACAAGTGCCTATTTTCTTATATTCAATTTTTTAATAAGTTCACGATAACTTACTACATCATTCTTCTTTAAATAGTCTAGTAAACTACGTCTCTTACCTACTTTCATAAGTAAGCCTCTCTTAGAATGA
This sequence comes from uncultured Bacilli bacterium, assembly GCA_944350395.1. Classification (GTDB taxonomy): domain Bacteria; phylum Bacillota_I; class Bacilli_A; order RF39; family UBA660; genus RUG11867. The sequence goes on along the minus strand of CALVPA010000011.1, from coordinate 3,223 downwards.
TAATCGTGTTTGTGTTCTTTTAAATGTTCAGTTAAATCGTTGATTTCATCAGTTAGAATTGCAATCTGTACTTCAGTTCTACCTGAATCTTTTTCGTTCTTACCGAACTCTTTAACACGCGCTAATTTTCTTTCTTTAGAAACAGCCATAATATCCTCCTTTATCTCTATACTAATCGATTTAAACTTTGTGAGTAAGATGGAGTTCATACAAACAATGTAAAAATCTAAAAGTAGTATACATTAAAACAAATCTATTTGCAAGCACTTTTTATCTCCATGTTACTATTGCATATTTTATTATTAACATTATTTACCATCATACACTAACATTACGATTATAGTTACGGGGCGAGAGCGACCGAACTAGAGAATATCGCTAACCCTAAAACGAACTAACAGAATAAACGCGTATACCAATTATTACTCTATCCCCAATTTATATTTCCACATCACTGTGGAAATGGACCCGCCGGCAAAATGAGGAGTCATTTTGCCGGAACCCTCCGAATATGATGCACGTTACTCTCCTCCTACCTTCGGATGATTTATTCTAAATCATCCTACGGTATACGGATCTTCTATACTTCCTATCCCTCCTAATTGTTGACAGTAATCAGCACTCAGATTGATAACAGGCGCGACGCCGTTAGTAAAATCGACACCGTTGTCGCCCAAGTACCCAATATTATAGACACCGAATACAGTTGCATCGCCATAAAAATCGAAAGGCGAGGCAGACCAATAATAGGATCCCTTATATAAGTAATAACTTGAGTTAGTTGTATTATACTTTCCCCCTGCTAGCGCTATCTCATCCGCTGTGATTAAACCTACTGGATACGTCAAATCTCCATTTCCTTTTTCTTCATCTGACACCGTAAACGCATCATTCTTCTGCGTACATGTCAGTTGCGGACTTTTATTTGTATCTAATCTTTCTCGGGCTTTATACGATGTTTTTGTCGTTCCCGTTCCATCTCCCGTATAACTACTATCGGCCGTTGATACTTCTCTATCGTTGCAGAATATCTCATCCGACACTGCTTCTGCATATCCTTTATCCACTATGTTTGTCTTATACCAATTATCTATGTACGTCTTTATTGTACTATTATTCGTATTTGCATGCGTTTCTTCATACGAACTCGAACCTGTCGTTCCATACATATATCCTACATACGCATTATCATTATAACTAGAATTATATGCTACTGATGTCGATACCAATCTATTCGTACTTGACTCACCATTTTCATGTGCGCTCGTTCCATCGTATATTATCCTTAGACTTCCGTCTCCATTTATTCTTATTATTCTCCAGTAGTATCCTGCAAAGTATACATAGTTGTTTTCTACTGCTCCTCTAAAGTAATAACTCGTTCCATAGTCGTCTTCCATTGCATATAGCCCATCAGCTGTTTCATCCGTTGTTGCTTTTGTATTAAAGTCAGGATTCCCTTCCTTTGCGGTTAGACCTAAGGCTGCTAATGTTTTTTCAGATTCAGATAATTTTATATTAAAATATAATGTACACTTATCTTCCCTAGAAGATGATAAACTTACAGTCTTAGAATTACTATCCCATGAAAGAGTTCCACCATTTGAACACTCACTTTTTTCAGTGTTTAACTCATATCCGCTGTCTGGAATGGAAGTCAATTCAGATAACGTATATTCTCCACTATTTGCTTCAGTTTCTAAATATATAGATAAATCATTGTCGGTTAATATAGTTTTATCTTCTCTGTTAAAAACAATTAGTGAAATAGAAAATACGAGCATTATACATAAAACAGATAATATTATTTTTCTTTTGTTCACAAGTTCTCCTCTTTTCTTAGTCATGTTATTCTACATTGGATTATAACATAATTTGAAAGATAAATAAACTTTTTCAAATAAAAAGACGCTTACTTTTCGTAAACGCTTACTTTTTTCTTGTCTCTACCTAGTCTTTCGAATTTGACTACGCCAGTTACTTTTGCAAATAGAGTATGATCTTTACCCATACCTACATTAGTTCCTGGATATATTTTAGTTCCTCTTTGGCGATATAGGATGCTACCAGCACTTACTGTTTCGCCATCAGAAGCTTTTGCACCAAGTCTGCGGCCTGCTGAGTCTCTACCGTTTTGAGTAGAACCTTGCGCTTTAACGTGGGCAAATAGTTGTATGTTAAGCTTCATAAATTCCATCGTTTTCACTCTCTTTCTACTTTAATATTTTTTGGATAATCGTGGGTCAGCTCTATAAGTAGAGAGACCATATTGTCTAATAATTTCTTTGTAGTTTCATCTTTTTTGATAATATCGATCTTGACTAAACCCTCTTTGACGGCATACTTAATCGTATGTTTATCGAACACTAATATAGCGTTTACTGTCGTTGTCACGATAGAACTCACACTAGAACAGACGATATCTTTACCTAATTCGTCGTAATCTGCATGACCACTTATCACTATACTTTTGGGTTTAACTTTAACTCTTATCATAATTAACCCCTACTTAACTATTTTTGTTACTGTTAGTTTAGTGTATGGTTGTCTATGACCTTGAGTCTTACGATACTTTTTCTTTGGATTGTATTTGAAAACGACGATTTTCTTTTGTTTGCCATGTTTATCTACATTGCATACTACTTTAGCACCCTTTACATATGGAGTACCAATCTTTCCGTCTACCATAAGTATGTGGTCGAATTCTACTTCTTTGCCAGCTTCAGCATCGAGTTTTTCTACGTATAATACATCGCCTTCAGAAACGTAATATTGTTTTCCACCAGTTTCGAATACAGCTTTCATTATTTTTTCCCTCCCATCATTCATTTAGGACACGCCCTCGAGGTGGCTAGTTAGCTCTTGTACCTCTTTAGTGCGGTTTATAAAATAATTTACAAACAAGAGTATTTTAGCAGATTAGAAGTATCTTGTCAATCGATTTATTTGTCGAGTTTCTATCAATTATTTAGATTTATCCCATCGATACTAGTTTCATAAATCCAGTTCTTTAAATCGGTATTATCCCCTGATTCATAGAATTTGATAAAAAAAAAAAAAAATACAGGTTGATTTTCTTGAGAAATAGTTATAATTCCACATCCATTATCTATCATTATTTTATTTGCAAATAACATTCCGACTCTTTTATTGCCATCTATAAACATTTGTCTTCTCATAATCCATAACATTATTTCTATTGCTATTTCAGTTTTTGTTTTTT
>CALVPA010000010.1 GCA_944350395.1 uncultured Bacilli bacterium | reverse complement strand
TCGTCTAAATCGACTTCTGCTGGATATATGCTCTTTACATTCGAATTATATCCATATAGATAGTCAGTTACATAATGTATAGGATAGACAGTAGTATATATATCGACGTCTTCTAAATCGTCCCTTTTAAAACAGCTAGTCATAGTTGCTACTATGAGCATTAAACAGAATAATTTATATAATTTTTTCATTGTACACCTCATTTATTTTCCATAACAATTTTACTATAAAAAGGTGTATTTGTAAAACTATTTTTATAATATTTTATTTTGATAAAATAATAATATGTTTATTGCTTATATTATTTAAATTTTTTTGATTTTTCTTCATGCATTTCTTGTTCTTTATTATTGTCTGCCATCGAAGATTTTCGTAACTTTTCTAGTTGTTGCTTTCTCTCATTTAACAAATCTTTTAACATTATCTTTTGTTGTATATTTTCTGATTTGGACTTATTAAATGGTATTATATCTTTAGATAAAAATTCATCCATATATTGTTTAATACTAGTATTTTCAAAATTTCCATCGTATGGATAAGATTTATTAAACTGTATACCTGAAAAAATTATTCTTTTTGAAAGAGCAATATCTGCTTCTTCATCCACTAACCATACTAAAGGTTCGACCCTTATCCAATAAGATTTCCCTTCTTTAACGAATCTGTGATCAGTTAGTACTTCAGTTACATTATTTTCATCTTCAGTTACGCGAATATAATTATTTCCATTATATTCGTATTCTGCATGTTTTTTTGCTATAAAAGATGCGCTACATTCCCAGTTTGTAACTAAATCTGTTGTATAGTATTTACCGGTAGGTCTTAAAGTCCCTTTATTATATTCTTTTTCTATTTTTAATGATGTTTCTTCTTCTTCAACCCATTGAGGATAAACACCGTATTCTACTTCTTTAACACCATAACTATTTATATTCTCATTTTTAATATAAGGAATAATACTGGAATATGTTATGGCTGGACGAGCTCCAACTTTTCTTATAAAGCATTCTGTAAGTTTACCTTCTTCTTCAGTATAAATAGTACTAACTTTTCCATGATTTTCTGAGCTTGTCCACCATCTACCTACTCTATATAAATGGGAATTATCTTCTCTTATATAATCTTGATAAGAATTATTAACTCCTAATAAAATTGAAAAATCTGTAACAGCACTTTTATAACCACATTTTTTTAATATTTTTAATCTATCATTTCCAATTATTTGACTTTCTTTTAAAAAGAAAAAACTATTCATAATAATCACCTCATAATTAGATATATTTTATCATATATTTTAATTTGCTTAAAGTATATCTAGATTTAAACTTTACAATTTGGTACAATGTTTACGGTGATATCATGAAATTCTTAGAAAAATATGGAATCAAATTAAAGAACGAAGAGTTATTAAAGACGGCTCTTACTCACACCTCTTATGCAAACGAGCACAAAGTTGAGAGTTATGAGAGATTAGAATTTTTGGGAGATGCAGTCTTACAGCTTATAACTAGTGAATACTTCTATAGAAATTATAATTACTTAGAAGGCGAAATGACTAAGATGCGTTCTCGTTATGTATGTGAACATGCTCTATACGAATATGCAAAAGTTATAGGATTTATCCCCTATATTCGCGTCGGAAATGGTCAGATACATAATGTGAACGAGACGATTATCGCAGACGTATTCGAAGCAATACTTGCTTGTATATTTTTAGAATGTGGCTTCGATACTAGTAAAAAATATGTTTTGGATGTAATCGTACCATTTATCGAAAAGAACACGGTTTTCTACTCTGATTATAAGTCAGCACTTCAAGAGATGGTACAGACAGATAAAAAATCCTTAGAATATAATTTAGTCAAGGAGACTGGTCCAGCTCACAACAGGACATATGTAGTCGAAGTCGTCGTAGATGGAATCGTATACGGAGTCGGATCTGGTAAGAGTAAAAAGGAAGCGGAACAACACGCTGCATTCGACGCCTACAAAAAGAGTGTCAAGTGATAGGAAGTGAATTAAATGCAACTTAAGAGTATCAAAGCGTATGGGTTTAAATCTTTTGCAGATAAAATAGAAATAGATATAAAAGACGGTATAACTGGTATAGTTGGACCAAACGGTTCTGGCAAATCGAATATCGTAGATGCAGTAAAATGGGTACTTGGTGAACAATCCGTCAAAGCACTTAGAGGTTCTAAAGAGATGAGCGATGTTATATTCCAAGGAAGCAGTTCTAGAAAACCTCTAACTAGAGCGAGTGTATCTTTATCTTTCGATAACAGCGACCACTATTTAAACAGCGATTTTAAAGATATAGAGATTAAGAGAGTCGTCTACTCTACCGGTGAAAACGAGTACTCGATAAACAATGCTAAGGTGAGATTAAAGGATATAACGGATCTATTTTTAGATTCCGGTGCCGGTAAGGAAGCATTCAGTATAATCTCTCAAGGCAAAATTGGCGAAATATTAAACGGAAAGCCAGAAGAAAGACGCGCTATTATCGAGGAAGCTGCAGGTGTATTAAAGTATAAAAAGAGAAAGATAGAGAGTCTAAAAAAGTTAGACAAGACTAAGGACAACTTATCTAAAATAGATCTAGTGATAAATGAAATATCTGGTAATTTAGAACCACTAAAAGAGCAAGCTCTTAAAGCTAAGAAGTTTTTATCTTTTAAAGAAGAATTAGAAAGCATCGAAGTATCGCTCCTCATAAACGATATAACAGTTTTAAACAAAGAGTACGAAGAACTAAAGAAAAATAGTGACTCTTTGCAAGAGGAAATAAAAGAGATAGATTCGAATAACGCTAAGGATGATGCAAAAGAAGAAAGACTAAAATTAGAATTGATTAGACTCGAAGAAAAGATTAATTCAACGAGCAGAGAATTACTAAAAGTTACTGAAGATATCTCTACTTTAGATGCCAACAAGAGAGTCATAACGGAAAGAAGAAAATACGAAGTAGACGATGTAAAACTAGCAAATAATATGATCAGTTTAAGAGAAAATATTATGGAGCTATCAAACAATATAAAACTTTTAGAGAGCGAATTAGAAGAAGCTGAGAAAAAGTTGCAAGAGTACACTCTCAAAAAGGACGAACTCTTAAACGATTATAAAAAGTACATGGCTACTAAATCTAGTTTGACGAGCGAAATAAATTTAAAGGATAGACTTTTGAGCGAAGTTAAAAACAAAATAGCGATAGCTTCTTCAAATATAGAAAATGAAAACTTTACACCTTATTCGGTAAAAAGCGTCTTAAATAATCCAAGACTTAAAGGAATATGCAATACATTAGGAAATTTAATCGAAGTAAAGGATTCCTACTCTACTGCTATAGACACTATTTTAGGATTTAACCAAAATGTCATTGTAACAAATACAGAAGAAGATGCTAAAAATGCGATAAATTATTTAAAAGATAATAAACTTGGTAGAGCGACATTTTTTCCTTTAAATGTGATTAAACCTAAATATATAGATGATTTAACATTAGATAAAGTTAAAGCCGATACTGACTTTATAGATATTGCAAGTAATCTTATTACTTATGATACAAAATATAAGAATATTGTGTTAAATCAACTAGGAAATGTCATAGTAGTTAAAAACATCGACGCTATGAATAGGATCGGTAAACTAATCGGATACTCTTATAGAATTGTGAGTATAGATGGAGAAATACTACATACTGGTGGCTCTATCACAGGTGGAATAAAAAAGGATAACAGAAGTACACTAAATGAAAAGAATAATTTAGAAAAGTATAAAAGGGATCTATCACGTATCCAAAAAGATATTGATTATAACACTGAAAAATTAGAAAAATTAAATTCAGAAATCGAATTGTGTAATAAAAATTTAAATAAGATAGATTCTGATATTATTGGACTTAAGGAAACTATTAAAAACAAAACTGTCATTAAAGAACAGATAGAAACAAATATTACATCAAAAGAAAGCGAACTTAAGGGTGCCGAAAATATGAAATCGAGTGCAATAGATGAAGAGTTAGAGCGCACGATGGCTAAATATTACGAACAAGTTAGCAAAAAAGAGGCACTCTCTGCTCTTTTAGAATCTATGCGCACTAGAAAGTCCGAACTGAATACAGAGATTAGTGAAATCGAACTAGCAAATAAAAGAGTAAATAGTAGTTACAACAAAAAAGTTAACGAGTTAAATGACATCGAAGTTAAACTTGGTAAATTAGATATCAAACTAGATAATTTACTAATCAGATTAAACGATGAATACAGTATGACTTATGAAAGAGCAAAAGCTACATTCGATGTTCCAGAAGATATCGAAAACTCGAGAGATAGAGTTCAATATTTACGCAAAGAAATGCGCAATTTAGGGGATGTGAATACTGGTTCTATCGACGAATTTGAAAGAATTAATACGAGATACGAATTTCTTTCAAGTCAGAAAAAAGATTTACAAGATTCTATAAATAATATATTAGAAGTTATAAATGAAATGGATTCGACGATGGAAAAAGAATTCAAAGATACTTTTGAAAAAGTCAATTCAGAATTTAAAAAAGTATTTGCAAAACTTTTCAAGGGAGGACATGGCGAATTAATTTTAACGGAACCTTTAAACATCTTAGAGACAGGTATCGATATCATTGCAGAACCACCTGGAAAGAAACTAAAAAATATTACCCTTTTAAGCGGTGGAGAAAAGACACTTACTGCTATTGCCCTACTCTTTGCTGTACTAAATGTCAAAGTCGTGCCTTTTTGCATTTTAGATGAGGTAGAAGCAGCATTAGATGAAGCAAATGTCGATATGTTTGGATCATACCTAAAAGATTACGAGCATAAAACGCAGTTTATTGTAATAACTCATAAGAAAAAGACAATGGAATATGCAAACACCCTATATGGAATTACGATGCAAGAATCCGGTGTTTCAAAATTAGTAAGCGTTAAATTAGAAGGAATAGATTAAACCTATAAAATAATTTTTTATAGGTTTTTATTATGATTCTATTATTTACTAAAAAGTTCATTTATGGTATTATAACTAATATTTTTAGGCGGTGTTAATATGGAATATAACTGGTATGTACACTTACTAAAGCAGAGGTTAAATTCTTTAGAGAAACTTAAAAAAAAGGCATCAGCATCTCAAAAAGTAAAAATAGATGATGCTATTAGTACTATATTAGATTTAGTTAATGATAAGCAAAATTATTATAATAATTATTTAAACCCTGAGTCAATTATAGAAGACGATTATAAATATTTAGAAAAATTACGATTTCTTTGGCCGGTAATAAATGGTTTTTCTAAATCTTATGACGAAATGTTTATTCCGGATGATACAAGATTAAAATTAAATGACAAAGATTTACTTGAACTTTTAAATTTATTTTTTAAAAATGCAACTAATAAAAAAATATACGAAGTTTTTTCTAAATTTTTTAATACTAAAAATATTCATTTTTTAAAAAGTGGACCAGATGATTTTTATGCTGATACTGCATATATTCCTTATTTCGATGATATATATATCCAAATGTTAAAATCAGATGATTTTTTAGATGTTATAACGCTTGCTCACGAATTTGGACACGGCATTCACTTTTTAACTAATACTAATTCACATTTATTAACTAGTACAAATCCATTTATTGAAATAGTAAGTACATTTTTTGAACTCATATGTGGTGACTATTTTACTAAAGAAGGCTCCTTTAAAAAAGAAGCAAAAGCTACAACTTATATTGAATGGGAAGATATAAAGATGGCTGCTTGTGATTTAAAAAGAGAATTAGCTTTAATTTCTGAAATTGAAATTGAATCTTTTGAATCTAAAAATAAACTTAGAGATAATATTAAAAAATTATTGGATAATTATGACAGTGAAGAATTAGATTTAATTTTAGAAAATAATAGTGCTAACAATTTTAGATATATTATAGGTTACAGTATAGCCATTGAATTATTTGTAATTTATAAAAAAGATCCTGATTATGCATTTTATATTTTAAATAAATTAATGATTCTTGATGTTAGATTATCTGAAAAAGAATACTACAATAGAATACAATCTTTGGGAATTATTCCGAACGAAAATAGTGATAAGTATGAGGAACATATTAAAAGATTAATCTTGCACTAAAAAATCGCTAAGTTAAGCGATTTTTTCTTTATTTTTAACACTTTTTTTTATTTCAAATATAACATCCGACTTACTAGCTATGTTATTTGAATGAGTAGCTATAATTACACATTTATTTTCTTTATGTGCAAGATCAGTAAGTATTTTCATGATTTCATCTTCTGTTTCTTTATCCAAGTTTCCTGTAGGTTCATCCGCAATTATAATCTCAGGATTATAGGATAAACTTCGAGCTATAGCTACCCTTTGTTGTTCTCCACCAGACAGTTTTAGTATTCTTCTTTTACCTTTTTCTTCGTCTAATCCTACACTTTTTAAAAGTTCGATAGCCATTTTATATTTATCAATGGATTTTACTTTACTTATGTCCATAGATAATATTATGTTTTCTATTGCATTTAAATGTGGAAGTAAATTAAAAGACTGAAAGACAATTCCAATATTAGAACTTCTATAATAATCTAAATCTATATCGTTTAACTCTTTTCCTTTAAATAATATAGAACCCTCTTTATATCTTTCCAATCCAGATATGAGCGATAACAATGTGGTTTTTCCACTACCGCTTTTTCCTTTTATCGCATATACTTTACCTTTTTCAAAGGAGAAAGACAAATTTTTTAAAACATAGTCAAAGCCGTCGCTATATATATATGATAAATTTTTAATTTCTAATACATTATTCATATTAAGTCCTCTCTTTTAAAATTGTTATAGGTGAAAACCTTGATATACTCGTCATTGCAGATATACTACTAAATAGTGTTAGACCTAATCCTATACACAATAGTTCTATTAAAACTTTTATATTTACTGCAGCATTTATGCTTGTAACTTTTTCAACAGTTGATACTTCACTAATATCATTTTTATCTATGTTAAAATCCATGTTTGGCTTACCAAAGTTTTCTCCAATTTGATTTACTTGATTTTCAGTAGAATTAATTTCACTTTCTAAAAGTTTGTTAGATACTGGAACACTTAGTACGGCACCAACTGAAGCACCTATAATTAGCGATATAAAAGCAACTATCATCAATTCAGATACGAACTGCAATATAACTTCTCTTTTTTTCATTCCTATTGTTCTTAAAACACCAATTTCGTATTTTCTCTCTCTTACGTTTATCATGTTTAATACTAATAAAACGACACCGCCTATAATTAATGTCACAATTAGAAATACTATTGCAAAGCTCGATAAATTTTTTATAGATTCAGTTTCACTTTCTATTTTATCTAAATTAGTCGAAACTTGATAATATTCGTTTAACCCTTTTTCTTGTAATTCAGAAGAAAATTCATCAACTACATCACTATTTTTTAAAATAAACGTCGGACCGATACTTACTCTTAAAGAATCATCTTTTTCACTAATACTATCTATCACATGTGTATTGGTAATAATAGTATTGACACTTTGAGAATACATCGAATTCATATCGGATTCTGTTTCTTCTTTGTTATCTGTATAAAATCCCGTTACAGTAAGTTCATATTCTACATCTTCATCGTCAGGGTCAACTACAGTTATTGTATCTCCTATCTCTATATCATTTATAGATGCTAATTCACTATTAATGATACATGTATCACTCTCAAAATCTTCACTAATAGTTCCTTCACTTATCGTATAAGTACCTAGAATAAAGTCATTCATTGCACTATAGGAACTATAACCAATCAAAGTAAAATCGCCAGTGCTCATTCTCTCGTTTTTTATTCCCATATTGTCCCTAAATTTATTATTCGTAGAACTTTGTATTTCTTCTGTAGCTGGCTCTAATTCTTTAGAATTTACGGATACGCTAGATGTGTAATAATAACTTGAAACATATTCACTATTGCCATAGTTATCTATATCTTCAACTGTAAGTTCTTCAATTTCATTAAACTTTTCTATATTTTCTTCTTGTGAAGAACTATCTTTGTTAAAATCGCTTAACATATTTTGTCTGTTCATCGTAATAGTAGCTTCGATATCATACTTTTCGTCGTACGAAGAAACTATTTCATTTGCAGCGTTCATAATGGATAGTGCTATACAAGAAGAACAAGCTACTACGATAATTATTATTCCGATTAAAATATTTCTCCCCTTGTTTCGCATTATCGAAATCCACGCATTTTTTAAAATATACATATCTTTCTCCCTTTCACGGTATTAATATTATTCTCAAAGTGTGAAAATAAAGTGAATAAAAAAAGAAAGCCAAATGAAAAGCTCTACAAATGTAGAGCTAAAAATCGAAATCTATTTTAGTCCCTAATCCTTCATCTAGTAGTTCCGGATTATCGGCAATATATTGCACTAATTTTAAAGATTTTGCAAAGTAAAAACCATCTGCAATTCGTTCATCAATAGTCACACTGATATCTACGTAATAATGTTTTTTTTCTTCTCTAACAGTGCCAATAGTAATCACTATTGAATTAGTACCATAGTTGTTCAAGTGATGATAACAAGAATTGCATTTTATACTTCCTAAATTAGACAAAAGTAATGTCGCATAATTCGAATCATTATCTGTCAAACTCGATGGTACTACACCATAATAATCCATAATTTTTACTATGCGAGCAAATATTTTTAGTATTCCCCTTGGCATCTTAGTTATAGATTTTAGCGTCTTATCTAAATCGTTAGTACCGTCTTTTCTAGTCTTAAATATATCTATAGCCATCTCTCGACCGAGTTCTATTGCATTCTTTTTGGGATCAATCTTTAACACAATCATCTTCTCTTCTGCATCATCACTAAATTTATCTTTTGCAACAAATGTGACTGATACAAAACGTCTATCATATATTCTATGACCTTGTACAAATCTGTTTAAAAGGGGGCGATTAAATACTGTTTTAGAAAAGATGGCCGTTAACACATGAAAATATGTCAGTTTAAAATCCAAATTCTTATTTTTTTCATCTATCCACTCTTTCAATTTCGTTATATCAAAAATTTCTGTCTTAAAAACTTCTGCTTCTGTTCTCTTTTCCATAAGATATGGTATTATAGCATGAATAGAATCTGTAGGCTTAACGTAAATACCGTCTTTTCTATTTTTTGACATAAAACTGCTCCTTCTCAAGATTAATATTTAAAATTTATCACGAATACTAGAAATCCAATCTTTAACATTTCTTAAATCTTTTTCATTAGGATGATTTAAGGCATTATCGAAATTATCAATTATGCTTTTGAACTTAATATTATTAGGATTTTCCTTAACCATATTTTCATATTTTTCTTTTATAGAGATAGGCATCTTACCTTGACAGTAAAAATACCCTATTATTTCATTAGATTCAGAAATATTTTTTTTAACATTATTAAATATAATATCGTAATACTCTTTCGAACCACCGAATCCTGCTGTACCAAATATAGCTATTTTTTTATTAGCAAGACTCTTCAAAAAATTTTGGATTTTCGGGGTACAAGAACCTTTATCGGTCCACGACCCAACAAAATATACGTCGGCTTCGACTGCTTCTTTTGGTTCATCAAAATATACTATTTCTTCACTAGATAACTCTTTTTTTATTTCTTCTGCAATTAGTTTAGTATTGCCAGTTATACTTTTATAAATTATTGCTACTTTCAAATAATCACCTTATTTTTTTTATGGTGTCCCCGGAGAGACTCGAACTCTCGCTCTAAGCCTTAGGAGGGCCTTGTTTTATCCAACTAAACTACGGAGACACAATAAAATTATATCACAAGATAGCAAAAAAAAATAGGACGAATCCTATTTAAATATAAAATGTACTGCTAATAGAAAATAAACTCCAAATAAATATGAAAAATTGTAATTTAATTTTGTTCCAAATTCCTGAAAACTATAATATTTATCGGATAAACTAACTATCATACTTTCTTTATGTTTTGGAACATACTTAGATAACGGCCACATATGTGTGAGTATTATTTCTTTTTCTAATGGTGTCATAGAAAAAAGTTCTTCAGCATTTTTTACTGCATCTTTCGGATGACCATTTGTAAACAGTTTTATTTTATCAGTAGCATTACTGCAATCGTTAATTCTATTATAGTATAAGTCGTGAAGTAATCCTGCTTTAGCAGCACTTTCATAATTAAAATTATGCTTTTTACAAATTTTATACGATAAATATGAAACTTTTAAACAGTGATTTAATCTATTAGAATCGTGATGTGGTATATTTTTTAGACATTGAACCTTTTCATTGTTCAAATAACTATCTATTATTCTCATATATTCGGTATCTTTAAAGATATTACTATCTAGCATCTTTTCACCTCAACCACCAAATTATATCATATATTTAATCAAAATGCAAAATTGCGCACTCTAATAATATATATATTAATTTTTAATAGGTTAGAACATAACATACAACCTATATATTCCATTATCTTTTTTATACAAACAAAGTATTTTATTTTCCCTTGTAAACGTAATATATTCGTAATCCATTGATAGCTCAATTTTTGCTCCGTTTGTGACCTTTTTATATAAATTTTCATCTACTTCAATCGAATATATGTCTTTAAGAACTTCTTCTTTGGTTAAAATTTTATAGTTTCCATTTTCAATATCTTTTAAAGAATAAGCTTCGTCAATACTAAAATTACCTTGACTAAGCCTTTTTAGATTAGTCATCGTCGCATATGTACCTAAACTGTTACCAATATCTCTAACTAAACTTCTTATGTAAGTACCCTTAGATACTTTACAATCAAATGATATATCGTTCCTATTTATATTGATATTTTCAATACTTTCAATAGTTACTTCTTTTTTTGGAGGTTCAATTTTCTCATTGTGTCTTGCGTATTCATACAACTTTTTTCCGTTTATTTTTACCGCTGAATAAAGTGGAACTTCCTGCATATATGTACATGCAAACTTAAGTATTGCTGTATTTATTTCTGTATTACTAACTACTTTATTAGAAGTTTTTACTTGTGTTCCTGTAATATCTAGTGTATCTGTTTCAAAACCCAATACAAATTCTACGTGATATTCTTTAAAAGTACTCGTCAAAAATTCATTTAATTTTGTGCATTTACCAAGAGTGCATACGAGAACTCCACTTGCAAGTGGATCGAGAGTACCTGTATGTCCTATTTTTTTTGTATTAAATATATGTATGAGTTTATTTACTACATCTCTACTAGTACAACCTACTGGCTTATTGATTACTAAGATTCCATCTATATTAGAGTTTTTTTCCATATAATACACTGTTGTCGTGGTATTCTTCCTCTAGCGAAAAATCTAGAGTTTCTAAAGCATCTAATTCTTTTGGATTGAAATAAGAAACTTCTGAAGTAACTTTTGTAACTCCTGCTTTTTTAAAATCTTGTGATAATGCTCTATACATTTCTAGTATAATCGTTCTTTTTTGAAGTGCGGTTACAGAATTATCAATGTAAATATGAGAAATCCATCCTGTTTTATCATCGCTATATACTCTACCTACAATAAAACCAAACGTTTCGTCGTCAACTACATAGGCGTAACCGATTCTTGCTCCGCTATTTATTCTCTCAAGCATAGTATTTACATAAGTCATACTGCGACTCTTTAATAAATTTTTCTTTATATTTGCAATGGTTTCTGATTTCATCTTCATTACAGACAAATCTTGAAAGTATTCGAAATATTGATTTTTAAAAGATTCTATTTCCTTTTCGTTCAAATCTTTTATGTTTTTAATCATTGCTATTCCCCCTCACTGATTTTTTCAATAATTTTATCAATTTTATTACCATAATCTAAAGATTTATCGTATACAAATTTTAATTCTGGTGTACTTCTAAGATCTAGACGTTTGGCAAGCATTGTTCTTACAAAAGATGAAGCTTCATTAAGTTCGTTTTCTACCATTTCTTTGTCGTCCAATCTCGTCATGAAATAAACTTTAGCAAAGGTAAGATCTGAATCCACAGTTAAGTCGGTAACACTCACATTTTTTAATATTTCATTTTTTGCTTCTTCATTTAAAATTGCGTTTATTTCTCTTATCATTTCAGAAGCGATTCTTTTAAGTTTTAGACTCATCTCTTCACCTCAACTAGTTCGTATGTCTCTAAGATATCTCCAACTTTTATGTCATTATAGTTTTCAATAGTTATACCACATTCATAGCCTTCTTTTACTTCTTTAACACTATCTTTTTCTCTCTGTACACTCGATATTACGCCATCATATATGATTTTACCTTCTCTTATAACGCGCACCTTTGAGCCATTTTTTATGATATCTTTGATAACTTTAACACCAGCGATTGTTCCTACTTTAGAGAATTTAAATAGTTGTCTAACTTCAGCTTCTCCTGTAGTTTTTTCTTCATACTCTGGATCTAACATACCTTTCATAGCAGCTTCCATATCTTCTACTAATTTATAAATTATAGTATATAATCTTATTTCAACGCTATATTCTTTAGCGATTTCCTTTGTTGTATGATCTGCCACTACATTAAAGCCGATTATTATCGCATTCGAAGCATTTGCTAAAACGATATCAGATTCACTAATTGCACCAATTCCACTTCTAATAACTTTTACTTTTACGCCTTCTACATTTATCTTAAGCAGGGCATTTTTTACTGCTTCTTCACTACCTCGAACGTCAGCTTTTAATATGACATTTATCTCTTTAGTTCCTGCCTGTATTTGACTAAATAAATCTTCGAATGTAACGATGTCAGTCTTATACTTTGTGACTTTTGCATTATTTTGTCTCTTTGTAGCAATTTCTTTTGCCTCTTTTTCACTTTCGAATGCCATGAATTTATCTCCAGCACTTGGATTTCCATTTAACCCAGTAATCTCAACAGGAGTGCTAGGACCTGCTTCAACTATGTTTTGACCTAAATCATTTCTTATTGTACGAACTTTACCAAATGCAGTTCCAACGACGATTGGGTCTCCTAATCTAAGAGTACCGTTTTGTATTAGTAATGATGATACTCCTCCAACTGATTTATCGATTCTAGATTCTATGACAGTTCCCGAAGCATATCTATTAGGATTTGCCTTATATTCGTTCATTTCGCTAATTGCTAATATAGTCTCTAGCACTTCATCGACATTTTCGCCAGTTTTAGCCGATATATTTACGAAAGGAACATTTCCTCCCCAACTCTCTGGTGTTATATTTCTATTAGCCATTTCAGAATATATTCTCTCAATATTTGCTTCTGGTTTATCTATTTTATTGACAGCGACTATTATAGGAACATTGGCACTTAGAGCGTGATCTATAGCTTCTTCTGTTTGTGGCATTACTCCATCATCAGCAGCAACTATAATTATGACGATGTCAGTAATCGAAGCTCCCCTTGCACGCATTTCTGTAAAAGCAGCATGCCCTGGAGTATCGATAAATGTTATCTTATTTCCATTATAATCTATCTGATAAGCACCTATGTGTTGTGTAATTCCACCAAATTCTTTATCTACTACGTGTGAATTTCTGATGTAATCTAAAAGAGTAGTTTTTCCGTGATCGACATGTCCCATAATCGTTACTACAGGAGGTCTAGATACTAAATCTTTTTCATCATCAATAATTTCATATTCTTCAAAATTAGAAACATCTTGAGTATTTTCTTTCTTTAATGTCTTTCCATATTCGAGTGCAATGATTTCTGCATTTTCAAAATCAACTGATTGATTTAAAGAAATCATGAGACCCATTGACATGAGTTTTACAATTATATCGTTACCTGTAATACCAAGTTCATTTGCTAAATCGTTAACTGTCATGCCCTCTTTATATAAAACTATCGACTCATCAGTATTTGCAGTAGACTTTAATTTGTCTTTATGCTTATACATCTCTTTTCTCTTTTTAGCATAATTGCTCTTGGATTCTAAATTATTATAAGTTTTTTTTGATCTATCGA
This sequence comes from uncultured Bacilli bacterium, assembly GCA_944350395.1. GTDB lineage: Bacteria > Bacillota_I > Bacilli_A > RF39 > UBA660 > RUG11867. Next base: position 2,664 of record CALVPA010000010.1, on the reverse strand, counting down.
TAGACTTTTTCTTTTCTTTTGGTTCTTCTTCATCTATCAATTGATCATCATCATCGTCATCAATATAATTTTCTTCATCTTCCATAACAGAATCCATAATATTTATGGCATTATCGAGCATTACTATATCATCGTCGGTAAGTTCATCACTTCCCGAATTTGCTTTTATTCCTAAAAAGGCACATTTCTTTAAAACCTCTTGTACAGATATACCCATCTCATCGGCATATTCTTTAACAGTATACATAGGTTACACCTTCCTTTCTTAATCAATTAATTTCATTATTTCATCATATATTTCATCTGGTACTTCCATCTCAAACACTTTATTCAACACTTTTGTATCGCGAGCTTTTTTTACGACGTCTGTATCTTTTTTCAGATAACAACCTTTTCCGTTTGCTTTACCTGTCTCATCTATTTTAATTTCGTCTTCAAACTTTACTATCCTGAGTAAATCTTTTTTTGGAAGTTTCTCTTTAGTAACGACGCAAGTTCTCATCGGTATCTTTTTAATTTTCATTATTTGTTACCTTCTTCGTTTACTTGACTCATCGATTTAATCGTCAAATGATATTTAGTGAGTTTACTTGCTAGTTTGATATTAGAACCGTGTTTACCGATTGCTAAACTCAAATCGTCATCGCTTACTACGACAAATGCTTCGTTGTTTTCTGATTCTTTATCTACTGTCACATATACATTTTTAGCAGGGCTTAGAGCATTTTTAATGAATTCTTCTATATCTTCTGAATATAGAACTAGATCTACTTTTTCGCCATTTAGTTCCTTTAATATGTTCGCGATACGGGAACCTTTTTCACCAATACATGCTCCTATAGCGTCTACCTTTTCATTTGTCGAATAAACCGCTACCTTACTTCTATTTCCGGCATCTCTTGCAACTCCATAGAGAATTACTGTTCCATCCATAAGTTCTGGTATCTCGCTTTCAAAAAGTCTTCTTACAAAATTGTAGTGCTTTCTACTGCATAGGATTAGAGGACCTTTAGTAGTCTCTTCTATCTTTTGTAAATATACTTTTATGCTGGAACCCATCTTTACTACTTCGCCTGGAATCATCTCACTTTTAGGCAAAATACCTCTTGCTCTACCTAAATCTACATAGTAATTTTTTTCATCTTCCATCGCAAGCATTCCTAGCATTAATTCCCCTTCTTTGCCTTGGAAATCTGCCATTATGCTTTCACGTTCTGCAGTTCTAATTTTTTGTATTAGTACCTGCTTTGCAGTTTGTACTGCTACTCTTCCAAAATCGTCTGGAGTTACTTCTTCTTCGATTGTCTCCCCTACTTTAATTCCTGGAACTTTTTTTTCGGCATCAGCTAAAAGTATTTGTGCATCTACTGGAACTTTTGGTTCAGTAACGATTTCATTTCCTTCTTCGTCGATCGTTACTTCTGGATCTTCATAATCATCTACTACTATATAATAGGTAAATATTTTAATCTCCCCAGTTTCTCTATCAATTTTAGGTTTCACATTCGTTTTAGAATTGTAATTTTTTTTATAAGCAGTAATAAGTGCTTGTTCCATAGCATCGAAAATAATATTTTCATCTATTCCTTTTTCTTCCGCTACTTTATGCACATTTTTTATAAATTCTTTTCCGTCCATTTTAATTACCTCTTTCTTTACTCGATATATCGAGAACATATTCCTCATCGATTAAATCTAGTTTATCGATAATCGGATTTATGATATTCGTAGCTTCCACAATAGTATCCATATCTAATCCGTTTACTTTATCTAAAGTTATCTTTAAAAAATTATAACCGTTTTCTTTAACATACTCGATATCGTCGACTATTATATTCTCTTTGTTCATCGCGTCCACAACCGCATCTCTAATTTTTTTTAATTTTTCTTCCATATCTACCACCATTCATAAATAAAAGTGGGTATTTCTGCCCACTTCCTTTCTGTTTAATAAACAAATTATATCACACTTTAATTAAAAATACAAATTTATTCGTCATCGTCTCCAAAAAAGTCATCAAAGAATTGGTCATCTGTAACTATTTGGTTATCTAATACAACACTAGAATTATCGACATTAATTTTTGGTACTGGTTTTTCTTCTTTTGTTATTGTACCTTTATTGAATTCATTCTGATTTTTTGATGTATTTTCTTTTTTTATATCAAACGTATTTAATATTCCTTTTTGTTCATCTTTTAATCTGTTTTCCCTGTCTCGCTTCTTTTCTTCTTCTTCCTGCTCTTTTTCTAGTTGGGCAATTTGTGCATCGATATTTTTTACAAGTTCATCTATATCTACAGGCTTATCGTTATTAAAGTCAAACGGGGTATTCTTTTTTATAGAATCATCTACATTTTTATACTGTTGGTTCGTAGCTTCCTCTGCTTTATTTATCGCTTCCATAGTCTTTTTTCGTTTTTCTTCTTTGACAAACTGTTTCATATCAAAAAGCTTTACAGGATAAACATCTCTTTCAGGTATCGTGGCATCGTCAAAGTGATCTCCCCAATCGATATCATAGCTCCCTTTAAGTATCGTCCTAAATGGTCTCATTCTCATCCTGATTACAATGATTTCATTTCTTTTCATCTTTTGAAGGTCGGTAACAGTTACTAGTGGAGTTGAAACAGTCTTTTCTTTTTCTTTTGATTTAACTTCACC
>CALVPA010000009.1 GCA_944350395.1 uncultured Bacilli bacterium | reverse complement strand
TGTATATTTGTTGTTAAGTTTGTCGAAGGCAGGACTTAATTCACAACCTATATTGTTTATAATCAGATTTTTTAAATAGGCACTAGGTTCACTTACTTCTCCCCTATTTATAGTAACTTTATACGTCTTTTTAGTTGTGCCATCTTCTGCAGTAACGACAATTTCAAAAGTATTTTCTCCCATAACTAGAGTTTTATTTCCAGTACCAGTTTTAGTGGCACCACTCGCTGCATTAGCAGTAATCTTAACAGTATTGATCGTATCTTTTACATTTACAATATACTCTGTTACAGAACTATCAAACTCAGGAGATAATGGCCACTTTGTAGTTCCTTGTGTTACAGAAAGTGAAGTTAATGATGCATCGTTCGATTTAGGAGTTTCGTATTTTATAGTACCAGAGTCTACTTTAATGTTTGAATCTTTAGTGGTGTATACGCTTCCATCTGCTTTATAAAACTTGACATTTGTAGGAGTTATTGTAAAATTTGAATTTAAATCTGCAGTAGTTGTATAAGTGATTTCTCCTATTGTAGATGCATATAAACCTGTATCCGATTTTATAGTATATATATTGCCATTAGGAGTATAAGACATGTTGCCATTATAAGAAAATTTAATTGTTGCATATGTTGTTCCAGAAACGTTAAGCTCAAATTCTACTTTTACAAAATCGCTTAGGTCGTCGTCTTTTAATTCAACTGATACACTTTTATTTAAAGCACCTGCCGTAGTAGAATCATCTCCAATAGCAATAGTTGCAGCATTTACAGTCCCTAATGAGAAAAAAATGCTCAAAATTAAACATATAATTAGTTTATAATTATTCTTCATATAATCTCCTCTAAATCAATTTTAATAATATCTCATTCATCACATAAATATATTTTGGATTGATGAAAATATGACCATTTTTATATACAAGTTCTTTGTTTCTAACTAACGGCTTTACGGGAAATACATCTTGAAGATTGACTTCATATTTATCAAAAAATTTTTGAAGATCGATGCCTTCCATTTTACGTAGTCCTAGCATCACTTCATTTTCCATCATTTCTGTCTTACTAACTAGGTTTTCTTCGTCTTTAAAATTGCCTAATAAGTATTCGTCAATGCTCTTCGTATTAGAATATCTAAATCCCTTAATATAACCTGTAGCACCTAGTCCGAAACCGTAATATTCTTCGTTATTCCAATAAGTTAAATTGTGTTTTGATTCGTATCCGGGTTTTGCAAAATTGCTGATTTCATAATGAATATAACCCTTTTTTTCTAGTTTACTTACTATATGGTTATACATCTTTAATTCTTCTTCAGGCAATATGTTTTCATCATTTCTTATCTTGCACATAGTATGTTCTTCGATGATGAGCGAGTATGTGCTAATGTGTTCGGGATTAAGTTTCAGCAAAAGATTCAAATCTTTTTTTAGATTGCTAATCTTTTCGCCAGGTATTCCGTACATCAAATCTAAATTTATGTTATTGAATCCATAAGATCGAACTAATTCAATCTTTCCTTTTATGTCAGGGAAACTAGCGTTTCTATTCATAAATTCTAATTTACATTTGTCGAACGATTCGATTCCTATACTAAGTCTGTTTACTCCCATATCTTTTAATTCGTAGAGTAAATCTCCATCTATATCTTCTATATTACATTCAAAAGTAAATTCATAATCCTTCGCTAAAGAAAAAGATTTCACAATTTGTTTAAGTCTTCCTAACTCTTCTATACTGAGACAAGATGGTGTACCACCACCTATATAAAGAGTTTTAACTTCTTCTTTTTCATAAGAATCTTCTATTTCACTAGAAAGTTTGTCTAGATATGGCATTACTAAGTCCTTATTATATAGTACCTTAGTAAAATCGCAATATGAACAAATTTTTCTGCAAAAAGGTATATGTATATAAACACATGCCATACAATTTTCACCTCTACCCTGAATACACTAAAATTATAACATTCCAAATATTTTTATTCAAGTATGTTATTATTATCGTCAAATTTGACGTTTATAAATTTTCTACTAGCTAAATAGTCGCACATATGTACAAATTTTTCTTCGACAGTCTTCGGAACTGGAAGTATTATTCCCGGTTCGAAGTCGTTCGTATTCCATTTTCCCATATGACTACTCGTCATTTTGACTATGTGCTCTACTTGCTCACTACTCAAAAATAATTTATCTTTATTTTCTTCTAAATATTTTCCTATTAAAATAGGATGATCGAATTTTGTATACCTTGCTTCCAAGATTCCTTTTTTTAATCCGTCGTGTATGATTAATGACATTACGATTAGATCTTTAGTCTCATCGTCGAATTTATATATTCCGAACAGTTCTACAGCCATTTTGACTGCTACTTTGACGTGCCTTAATAAACCAGCATCACCTAAAGTATATTCTGGATGATATTTACCCGTACTGCTCGCAGGAATGTGAAAGAAGTAATCCGGAAGCAATGACACCATTACCTCTGCACTTTTTCTTATATTCTCATCTTTTATATAATTTATTTCTCTTTTAAATAATTCTATTTTTTCCATTTTGCACCTACTTGTCTGTTTTGAGTATGCTCAAGAAAGCCTCGCTAGGTAATTCTACTTTACCAATAGTTTTCATTCTCTTTTTGCCCTCTTTTTGTTTCTCTAATAATTTTCTCTTACGAGATATATCTCCACCGTAACACTTAGCAAGGACATTTTTCTTTAATGCGCTTATCGTTTCCCTTGCTATGACTTTTGAACCGATCGATGCCTGAATTGGCACTTGGAATAGTTGTTTTGGAATAATTTCTTTTAAATTTTCGACTATAGTTCTTCCCCTTTGATATGCATAATCTTTATGTACAATTACACTTAGAGCATCGACTACTTCACCATTTAAAAGTATATCCATCTTAACTAAATTGCTCTCTTTATAACCGGATAATTCATAGTCGAAAGAAGCATAACCTTTAGTAGAACTCTTGAGCTTATCGAAAAAGTCATATACGATTTCAGAAAGAGGTAGAAAATAATGTATATTTACGCGTGTTTGATCTATATACTCAGTGTTATCGAATATTCCTCTCTTGTCTTGACAAAGCGTCATTATAGGACCTATAAAATTAGTTGGAACTAAAATATTTGTCCTTATATACGGTTCTTCAATACTCTTGATAGAAGCTCTATCTGGCATTTTATTTGGGCTATCTACTTCTATTTTATCGCCATTTGTGAGATTTACATGGTATATAACACTAGGGCTAGTTGCTATTATATCTATTCCAAATTCTCTTCTTATTCTCTCTTCTATTACATCCATGTGTAATAATCCTAAAAAACCACATCTGAAGCCAAAACCAAGAGCATCTGATGTCTCTGGTTCGATCGAAAGAGATGCATCGTTTAGTTTTAATTTTTCTAAAGCTTCCTTTAAAGATTCGTATTTATTCGGCTCTATTGGAAACAATCCCGAATATACCATCGGTTTCATAGGTTTATAACCGTCTAACTGAGTGAATGCTTCATTTCTAGTAACTGTAATAGTATCTCCAACTTTTACGCCTTCTATATCTTTAATTGCAGCGCTTATCCACCCTACTTCACCACTTACGAGTTCATCTCTCAAAGCGATTTTAGGAGTGTTTACCCCGACTTCTACTACTTCGAATTCTTCATTCGTGGCTAAAAACTTTATTCTATCTTTTACTTTGATACTTCCATCAACTACTTTTACAGATACGACTACACCTCTATAAGCATCGTAATAAGAGTCGAAAATGAGAGCTCTCGTAGGTGCTTCATTATTTATCTTTGGAGCTGGCGTCCTTTCTATAATGGCTTCAATTAGGTCAGTTACGCCCTCTCCAGTTTTACCACTACATAATACGATTTCATCGTCTTTAAATCCCAATACGTCGATAAGTTCTCTCTTTACTTTCGGTATATCGGCATTGGGTAAATCTATTTTATTTATGACAGGAATAATAGTCAGATCGTTATCTAAAGCCAAATATAAGTTTGCTAATGTTTGAGCTTCTATACCTTGTGCAGCATCCACGACTAAGACAGCAGATTCGCAAGCTGCAAGACTTCTGCTCACTTCATAACTGAAATCTACATGTCCCGGTGTATCTATCAAATGTAAGATATATTCCTCGCCTTTATAGCGATATTTAAGTTCGACTGCATTTAGTTTAATCGTGATACCGCGCTCTCTTTCGATATCCATATTATCCAGGATTTGATCTTTCATCTCTCTTTTATCTAAAGCGCCAGTAATTTCCAATATTCTATCCGCAAGTGTACTTTTACCGTGATCTATGTGAGCAATAATAGAAAAATTTCTAATATTTTTTTGTTCCATCTGTTTTCACCTAAAGAGTATTATACTATAATAAATAATATTTGCCAATTATTAGTAAACACAAAAAAAGTAAACCTCTTTTAAAACTTCGGTTTACTGTCATTCGACAAGTGAATCCTCTTTGCACCATCTTCGCCAGTGTCAAAGCCGAATTCTTTATCTCTCAAAAGATTATCCCTCAATTGTTTCAAATCTTCTAAGGAAAGGCCATCTAATGAGTGCAAAGTCATATCGGTTTTATTCTTATTGAGGCTCTCTACTTTTTTTGTACCTTTTTTCGACATTCCCGATATCAAATTGGGATTGTTTTGTAGATTTTTATTCAACTCTTCGGATATATCTAAAAATATGGCATTCTTTTCTACATCTCTATATATGTCAGTATATTTTTTCTCGCGGTTGACTAAGACTGGAAGTAGTGCAAAGGATGAAAAACATACAGCCGCAGGAATATATAGACCGAAAAGTGGAGTAAGCACTTCTGAGAAACTTCCGTAGAAAGTATAAGATAACAGTATCGTTCCCGCTATGACAAAAGGAATAGAAATAAGTTTAGATAAAACATAATAAAGAGTCGATCGATTTTTATATTTTCCGAAATTTTCTCTTCCGAATTCGACCTGTCTTTTCATGATCTCTAAAACTTTGTTCATATTTTGTTCCGAATAATCGACGATATATTTCTCGCCAGTTCCCAAACTCAGTACGATTTTTCCATCTTTTATAATATAGTTTTTTATGAACATTCGACTTTCTTGATAATTAAATGCGTAATTTTTCACACAATTCACTTCAATTCTACTCGCATTCGAGATTTAATTTTAACACATATTTAAAAGTGCTGTCAATTATGATAATAGTTTTCCTAATATTTTCAGTATTTCTTTGATTCCAGTGTTTAAAAATTTATCGACATTAGAACTTATAGTATAGCCGAGTTTAGATGCATTATTCGTATAATTTTTATTCTGGTCTTCTAAGTAATCATTTAAATCAATATTTTTACCATCTTCGATATCTTTTTCAAATTGAGCAATCTGTTTCGAAGTAAATTCTACCTTTCTTCTTATGCTCCCGTCATAATATCCCGTTAAATTTAGAGCAAAAAGTGATATATAGATGATAAAGAGAAAAATAATAACGACTTTAAACCAATTTATTTTCTTCTTCTCCTGCATAATTACTCTCCATTCATATATTCGAACAAAATTTTAGCAATGACTTTTAAAGTGTTATTGACTTCTTCGATATTATTATCAACTCCCCCGACCTCTAATAATATGCTATTTACCGATAAATCTTGATTGTATATGCCATTTACTCCGCTACCACTCTTTTTAGATATACCCCTACTAAGTTTACTATCCAATTTAGAGTTTAAATTTTCTGCTAAAGACAAATTTTGTTCATAATTTTCGTGATCGAGTCCCACTACGAATAATACTTTGGCATAATCTACTCCATCTATAGATACTTTAGTAACACTCGAAGATACACTATCTCTATGCAAATCGATAAGAAATGTTATACTCGGATATTCTTCCATTCTCTTAGTTATATAATACCTACTTGCTTTATAACTATCTTTGTATAATAGACCGTTTTCATCCAAGTAATCAGCCATACTAGCCTTTTCGACATAACAAGAAATTCCATAATCATTTAAGTAATCTCTCAATATATAGCTAGCTGTTTGCACATTATACGATATGTTATAAGCTTCCATTAGAGAACTGTCATAAGTTTCAGTCTGATGAGAATTATAGATGTAAACGAGAGGCTTAGGATCGTTTTCTGTCTCATTTATTAATAATAAGTCGCTATAAGTATCGTTTCCCTTATCTAAGACATAGTTAAGACTCATCTTGAGTATATCTTTTGGATTTAAGAGATCGAGGCTTAAGAGATTAGAATCATTTAACCCCCTTTCTATAATATATTTTTGGTTAGCTTCAGTATTAAAAAAATTACTCACCTTTTCCTTTAATAACAAATTAAACGAAACAATAAAAGAAAGAAGTATTATAATAAGCCACAATCCTACTTTAATTATATTCGATCTATATTTATGAGCAATGAATCTTTTTTTCACATTATCACCCAATATCATATTAGTAAAGATGCCCTACAAAATATGTAGAATTTAGTTGCAAACTGTTATTTTATTTGATAAAATACTTATGTATGTGAAGAAAGAGGTGAAACAATGCCAATTATCAAAAGTTCTAAAAAATCTGTAAAAACTGATAGAGCTCAAACAGTTGCTAACAATGTCTATACTAAAACTGTTAAGAACGCTATTAAAAACACTGAAAAAGCTGTTGCTGCTAAGGATGTTGAACAAGCAAAAGCTAATCTAGCTACTACTATTAAAGCAATCGACAAAGCTTGCAGTAAAGGTCTAATAAAGAAGAATACTTGTGCTAGACAAAAGTCTAGATTGAATAAAAAAGTTAAGGAAATGGCTGAATAGCCTTTTTTTTGTGGTATTATTTCTTTTATTTTGCTATAATTTTAATGGTGATATTAATGTCGAATAGAAAAATTAGAGTACTTCCAATATTACTTACGATAATATTGTTAGTAGTGCTATTTAATATAGATAAGATAACAGATTATACAGCAAAAATCATAAGCCCAACTCCGAGTGTAGTCATAGATCCTCCAAACAGTTATGCATCTAATAATGATTACATATATGTTCAAAAGACATCTACTTTTGTCCCATACAGCAAACAAGATTTATATAATATTTTTTATTCTGTACTAGATAATGGATATGAGACATTTACTTTTTATTGTCCGAGCGAATACACAGATTGTATTAGCGATGTACAAGATATTACTGGAGATCAAACAGTAATTACCGACTTCGGTAATTTTGTCCATCCATACAACAATTTCAGCAATATACGGGTCGTTACAGACTCACTCGGAGAAGTAGATATCGTGGTAACTAAAATGTACAGTGAAAGCGAAATTTTGGATATAAATGACAAATTAGATTCTATATATAGTGAACTGTTCACTAGCGACATGGACATATACGATAAAATATTAGCGATGCACGACTATATAATAGACAATACCAGTTATGATTTAGATGATGGAGAAAATTCAGGAGATGCATATGGAGTATTTTTTGGTGGAAAAGCGAAATGTGCTGGATATGCAGATGCAATGGCTATAGTACTAAGTTCTCTTGGTGTTAAAAACTATAAAGTAGCTAGCAGCGAACACGTCTGGAATGCTGTGTACTTAGATGGAGAATGGTTACAACTAGATCTTACTTGGGACGACCCAGTAGTTGCAAACAGCGTAAATGTGACTGATACAATAAGACATAAATTTTATATGATCGATACAGAAACTCTACTTTCGTACGATACAGAAGAGCACAATTTCGATCAATCTATATATGCAGAATTAAGAGTAAATTAAAAATAGTATGCTTATTTCAAGCATACTATTTTTAGTTACAAACTGTCTTAGTAGTTATTCCGTCTTTATCGAAATAAGCATTAGCAGTCTTATATTCGTCATCTAATTTAACAGTTATAGTCGCACAGTCTAAGCAGTTACTTTTATCTCTCGGATCTGTTACATCACATACAGAAGGATCGTCTGTATCGCTTTCAGATTCGTATACCCCTTCCTTTATTAGTTCATCTAGAGTAATCGTAAAGACATATTTACAATCGGTAGAAGCACCTGTTTCATCTGTACTAGCACATTCACAGTGCTCACTGTTAGAATTACATTCACCGAGTTCATTCTTTAATGTATTACTGTTATTTTGAGCATACAATACTGCAGCATCTTCTATAAGTTCTATCTTGCTATCGAGTCCTCTTTCGTTCATCTTCTTACTTATCGCCATAATGCTAGGTACAGCGATAACCATGAGTAAACTCAAGATAAGTATTACTGCTAATAGTTCGACTAAAGTAAAACCACTTTTTTTCATATCATTATCACCATATAAATGATAACATTTACAAAAAGAAAAAGCAATATCAATCTAGTATTGCTTTTATTCTTCTAACACCTGCACTCGATGCTTCTTCTTTTACAATTTTAAAGTGATGTAATTCGCTAGTAGATTCTACATGTGGTCCAGTACAAATCTCTTTAGAGACGTCTCCTATAGTATATACAGATACTACTTCTGGATATTTTTCAATGAACATAGCTTCTGCACCGCTTTTTACGGCATCAAGCTTGCTCATCTCACTCTTAGTAACTTTTAAATCTTCACTTATCCAAGAATTTATCAAATCTTCTAAAGATTTTTTCTCTTCATCCGTGAGTTTTCTATCGAAATTGAAGTCAAATCTCATTCTTTCAGGAGTAATATTGCTACCCATCTGGTGAATATTTTTATCGTTTAAGACTATCTTTAAAGCCGCATTCAAAAGATGTGTGACAGTATGGTATTTAGTTTCGATTTCACTAGTACCAGCAAGTCCACTCTTAAACTTGTTTTCAGCGCCTGCCCTCGATAGCTCTTGATGCTTTTTAAATCTTTCATGGAATCCATCGACATCTACGTCTAGTCCCTTTTCACTTGCTAGTTCACAAGTTAGTTCTATTGGAAAACCGTATGTATCGTATAAATGAAATGCTGAAGCTGCATCTATCACTTTAGTTGAACTAAGTGCAACCTTATTAAATTCTTTTAATCCCTTATCTAGAGTCTTACTGAATTTATTTTTTTCAGTTTCTACAACACTGAGAACTACTTCTCTATTTTTCTCTAACTCAGGATAGTACTCTTTATAATCGTCGATTATTTTATTTATAAGCTTAGATAAGAATTCTCCATTTATATCTATACCGAGTTTATTTTCGTGTCTAATTATTCTTCTAATAAGTCTCCTTAAGACATAACCTTGATCAGTATTAGATGGCTTAATACCAGAATCTTCTCCGGAGATAATCGTAACTGCCCTAGCATGGTCAGCAATTATTCTCATGCTCTTTTTATATTCTCCATCATAAGGTTTATTACTATACTCTTCTATTAATTCTATGTATCCCTTAAATATACTAGATAGATAATTGTCGTCAACTCCTTCAAGTATAGCAGTAGTTCTCTCGACACCCATACCGGTATCTACATTCTTCTGTTTTAAAGGAGCAAATCCATTCTCATCGTGATTATACTGCATGAATACATTATTCCAGATCTCTACCCATCTATCGTCCTTAGGATCGAACCTTTCAGGCACCGGATCATTACTTCTAAAATAGAATATCTCGGTATCAGGTCCACATGGCCCAAACATCTCCATATTAGGCCACCAGTTATCGTCTACACCTAGATAACATATCCTATCTTCACTTATACCTAATGACTTCCAAATTTCAGCGCTCTCTTCGTCTCTTTCGACTAAATCGTTCCCTTCAAAAACGGTAACTGCGAGTTTTTCTACTGGAATATGCAACACATCTGTTAAAAATTCAAAACTCCAGGCAATACTTTCTTTTTTAAAGTAGTCCCCTAAACTCCAGTTTCCAAGCATTTCAAAAAATGTATGGTGAGTAGCGTCTCCTACTTCGTCCAAATCGTTAGTTCTGACGCACTTTTGATAGTCAACTAATCTTGTTCCAAGTGGATGCTTTTCTCCCTTTAAATAAGGTGTAAGGGGCTGCATACCTGCTGTGTTAAATAGTACAGTATTATCGTTTTCCGGTACTACTGGACTACTAGGTATCTGCTTATGTCCTTTACTAATGAAAAAATTTATGTACAAATCCTTTAACTTCATCTATTTCTCTATCCCTTCGATTATACTATAGACTTTAGTTCTCAAATCATCCAAACTTCCGTCATTTAAAATAGTATAATCGTATTTACTATAATTATCAAGTCCTATTTCAGTTTCGTGTCCCTTCTGTTTACTAGTTAATTCACTTTCAAAGTTAGGTCTTACTACATGAATAGTTTTAATTCTTTCAGGATATCTATCTAAGAAATAATCCATCTCTATGGGAAGGCGTACATCATCTATCATGACCGCATCTACATATTCATTATAAACGTCCATGTCTTCATCTAATCTCTTGACATAAAAGTCTTCTTTACCTAATTTCTTCCTTATAACTTCTGTTCCCAATGATTGGAGCATGTCTCTCGGTTTAGTCTCATCCCTACCATCCCAATCGGTTATCTCTTTTACATACATCTTTATATATTTACCATAACTGGTTACAAGAGACTTCTTACCTATACTAGTATAATAGTCTTTAATCATATTCGCAGTTGTAGTCTTACCGTGTCTAGCTTTACCACTTATTAGATATATAGTTAAATTCTCTTTCATAATTGATCATTCCTTCATTTTTGTTACAAAAATAGTTTTGCCTTCTCTTCCCAATTTGATGCTCGTTACTTTCCTTCTACCTTCGGATGATTTATTCTAAATCAGGGTGCGGTATACGGATCTTCTGTACTTCCTACCCCTTTAAATTGCCCGCAGTAGTCAGCACTCAGATTGATAACAGGCGCCGCACCATCAGTATTACTGACAAAGTAGCCGTTCAAGTACCCAGCACTATAACACCCTAACACAAAAGCACCACTATAATAGCCATAGGGCGAGAGCGACCAGTAATAAGAACCTTTATATAAGTAATAACTTGTGTTACTTGTTCCGTTTTTTCCTCCTGCTAGTGCTATCTCATCGGCTGTGATTAGTCCCACTGGATATGTTAATGCTCCATTTCCTTTTTCCTCATCATTTACCGTAAACGCATCATTTTTCTGCGTACATGTCAGTTGTGGACTTTTATTTGTTATTAATCTATTATATGCTCCATAGTAGGTTTGATTTGTTCCGTAACCCAATCCTGTACCATTAGATGTATCGATGCTTCTATCATTACAGAATATCTCATCTGATATAGCACCACTGTATCCCTTATCTACTATATTCGTCTTATACCAATTATCTATATATGTCTTTATTGTACTATTATTTGTATTTGCATGTGTAGCTTCGTACGAACTTGAACCAGCTGTTCCATACATATATCCTACATATGCATTATCATTATTGCTTGAATTAAAAGCTGAGTTTCCAACTATTCTATCTGAATTTGACTCTCCATTCGCATGAGCTGTTGTTCCATCATATATTATCCTTAAACTTCCATCTCCATTTATTCTGATTATTCTCCAGTAGTAGCCTGCAAAGTAGACATAATTGTTTTCTACAGCTCCTCTAAAGTAATAGCTAGTTCCATAATCGTCTTCCATCGCATATAGTCCATCTGCTGTCTCATCTGTCGTTGCAACTGTACTAAAGTCTGGCATTCCTTCTTTTGCTGTTAGTCCTAGGGCTGCTAGAGTTTTTTCTGATGGAGATGGTTCTTTATAAGGACTATTCATCGTTCCAGCGCCTACTAAATTTTGTGCATAATCAGCACTCAGATTGATAACAGGCGCCGCGCCGCTAGGATAACTGACACCGGCGTCGTAGAAGTACCCAGTAGTAGAGACATGGAATACAATAGCATTACTATAATAGCCATAGGGCGAGAGCGACCAGTAATAAGAACCTTTATATAAGTAATAATTATAGTTATTTGTTCCGGATTTTCCTCCTGCCAGTGCTATCTCATCTGCTGTGATTAGTCCCACAGGGTACGTTAAATCTCCATTTCCTTTTTCCTCATCGTCTACTGTAAACGCATCGTTCTTCTGCGTACATGTTAATTTTGGTATTGGATTACTTATATTATATCCTACTCTTGCTGTTGCTGCATATACTGTCTTATTACTTCCATATCCTAGTGTTGTATATCCTGTATATCCATTTAAACTTCCTGCATTTTGGTCTATTTCTCTATCATTACAGAATATCTCATCAGATACTGCTTCACTATATCCTTTATCTACTATATTTGTCTTATACCAATTATCTAGGTATGTCTTTATCGTACTGTTATTTGTATTTGCATGTGTAGCTTCGTACGAATTTGAACCAGTTGTTCCATACATATATCCTACATATGCATTATCTTTACTGCTTGAATTGAATGCTACTGATGTCGATACTAATCTGTCTTTAC
>CALVPA010000008.1 GCA_944350395.1 uncultured Bacilli bacterium | reverse complement strand
TTTAAGACCCCTTAAAAAAGGTGTAATCACTAGTTCTTATGGATATAGAACACATCCAGTAACAGGAGAAAAATATAAATTTCATAGCGGAACTGATATCGGTGGTAATTCAGAAGGAACGAACGTTTATTCAGTTGCTAATGGTATGGTCGGAAAAATTATATGGAGAGCATCATGTGGTGGAAACCAAGTATATATATACCACACCATTAATGGAGTAAAATACACATCAACCTATATGCATTTGCTTACCATAAATGTAAA
Organism: uncultured Bacilli bacterium; assembly: GCA_944350395.1. GTDB lineage: Bacteria > Bacillota_I > Bacilli_A > RF39 > UBA660 > RUG11867. The sequence continues at coordinate 25,967 of CALVPA010000008.1, read as the reverse complement.
AGTTGGTGATGCGGTTACCAATCAAACAGTAATCGGAACAGTCGGTGGTGGAAAAGGTACTAGCAGTTACGAAACATGCTCTACTGGTGCACACTTACATCTAAGCATTGCAAAAGGATGGTACGGCAGTACTTATTCTAGTTATTCGACATATGTTGCAAACTTGTTAAATCCAGTTAATGTAATAAGTTTTCCAGCAAAAGGAACTTACTTCTATTCGAGGTAAGTTTTTTTCTTTACAAAAGCATAAAATATGTTAGAATAATGCTTAATTAGGAAGTGTGTTTTATGAATATAAAATTTAGAGAGGAAATTTCGGATAAAAAAAATATCGTTCTTCTATTTACGATATTTGTGTTTATAGTTGTCGACTTAGTATTAATACTTAGAGTCTATGTAATACATATAAATAATGTAGCTAATAAAATATTAAACAGTACTGATGTGAATTTTATTCAAAAGGAAAAACAACTAAACAAGTATGGGTTATATGAATTAAATCTAAGTGAAAATTTAGACGAATTTATAAATGATAAAAATATTGAGAGCATTTCATATAGAGTGGATAGCGAAAAATTTTATTTCGATATTTTGATTACTATAGAAAATGATAGTTTTCAATACGAAATAGAAAGAATTGTTGATGAAGAACACGGAATAAACGCAAAAATGAAAATGGAAAATGTAAAAAAAATCGAGTATAGAACAGGCAACTGCAACGATGCAACACTTCTTAAAATAACGACAGAATATGATACGGAATACTTAGTATTAGTTGATGACTCTTATTACTTTTTAGGTAGCGACATAGAATCCATTTCTTATACAAATGATCATTTCTATTATGTGACTTACAACTCAAATTATTCTATTTTAGATGATTCAGTTACTTGTGATAAAAAGACAAAGGATATGATAGATGGATTTAGTTACAATGATTATTACTATAAATATGGGAAAATAAATTTCTTTGAAGATTTTTATCAGAAACTTTCATCTAAAAAGTATACTGTTAAAGAAAAATGTGAAGAGTTAGAAAAAAATACTGAAAAGGAGGATAATTGAAATGTTATCTAGTAATTATGAAATTACATTAGAATTAGCCATGAGAAAATTATTAGATGGAGAAAAACTCACATCGGATGAAATTTTATCTTTTAGTTGTGCTACTACTGAGGAGTTTAAAAGAGCATTCTACGAAGCAAATAATACTAAACTTATGGAAGATAATAAAAATGATAAAGGGGAAAGAAGTAAAAACTTTCGTTTGAGCTGGTTAGCAATGACAATATTGAGAGAAGGATCACCGGTTATAATTGGTGATGAGGAGATAAAGCCACTTACAATAGATGAAGTAGCTGAAAGAAAAGGACTCATTCCTAGTAATATCGATAAGATTAGTGATGATTCTAAAAAATTGTGAAGTAAATTTGTATAATTACGATAATTGTGTTAAAATATGAATGTAATTTGTTATGACTGTGAAATACGAGTAGTCTATGATAAATGTTTATAGAGATTAGTACCTAGGCTGGAAGTACTATAACTAGTTATAGATGAATTTCAATCACACGAGCAAATCGTATTAGGGCGTTAACCTATAAGAGAGCTAGAATTTCTAGAATTTGGGTGGTACCGCGGATAGACATTCGTCCCATATTTCTGGAATTTTTTTAATTGGAGGATAATATGAAAGAAAAAGTTAATGAATTGAAACAAGAAGTATTAAAGAAAATAGAGAACATAAACGACTTAAATAGTCTACAAAATATTAAAACCGAATATTTCGGTAAAAAAGGAAAAATTACTGAATTAAGCTCAATACTTAAAGAATTAGATGCAAGTCAAAAAAAGGAATTTGGCATGCTTTTAAACGAGATAAAGACATACGTCACATCAAGTATAGATTCTAAACAAAAAGAAATAGAAAATAGAATTTTAGATGAAAAACTTGAAAAAGAGAGAATCGATGTTACATTACCTGGTACAGTAATTAAAAATGGTTCTCCAAATATGTTAGAGGGTCTCATAGAAGATTTAGAAGAACTCTTTATCGGTTTAGGCTATGATGTAGTTGAAGGACCTGAAGTAGAAAAGGATTTATATAATTTTGAACTGCTTAATTTGCCTAAAGGACACCCTGCTAGAGATGCACAAGATACATTTTATATAAAAAATGATGAAATTCTTTTAAGAAGTCAGACTAGCCCCGTACAAGTTAGAACTATGCTAGAAAATACTGAGAAAAGTCCTATTAGAATTATCTGTCCTGGAAAGACTTACAGAAGAGATGACGACGATGCAACACATTCACATCAATTTACTCAAATGGAAGGTTTGTTAATCGACAAAAATATAAGTCTAGCTGATTTAAAGGGTACATTTGATATTATTGCTAAACACTTATTTGGTGATAAAGTTGAAACTAGATTTAGAAGTTCATTTTATCCATTTACAGAGCCAAGTGTAGAATTAGATGTAAGCTGTTTTAACTGTGGCGGTAAAGGATGCAACATTTGTAAAAACACTGGTTGGATTACAGTAGGTGGAGCAGGGATGGTACATCCAAAAGTCTTGACCAATTGTGGCTATGACCCAGATTTAATGAGTGGATTTGCATTCGGATTTGGTGTAGAAAGACTTGCAATGTTAAAATACGGAGTTACGGATGTTAGAACATTCTACACGAATGATTTGAGAGTAAACTCTGACAGAAAGGACGTATAAATTATGATGAGAATCAGTACTAGTTGGCTAAATGATTATGTAGATATAAGTGATGAAGATTTAAAAGAATTAGCAGGAAAGATAACTAACGCTGGTGTAAATGTAGAAACAGTTGAAGAATACAACACACCTAACTTAGTCGTAGGTCAAATATTAGAGATAGAAGATCATCCCGATTCAGATCACTTACACGTTTGCAAAGTGGATGTAAAAGATGAAATTTTGCAAATAATTTGCGGAGCAAATAATTTAGAAAAAAATATGAAAGTAATCGTCTCTAAAATAGGATGCGTATTACCGACTGGTATCGAAATAAAAAAGAGTACGATGCGTGGAGTAGAATCATGTGGAATGATGTGTGCTCTATCTGAACTAGGATTAGAAGAAGATAACGAAGAAAATCATGCTAAAGGAATATGTAAACTTCCAGATGATGCTTTGATAGGCTCTAATCCATATAATTATTTAGGTTTAGACGATACGATATATAATTTGGATTTAAATCCTAATAGAGAAGCGGATTGTACTAATCATATAGGATTTGCGTATGAAACGGCTGCTGCGTTAGGTAAAAAAGTTGAAATGCCTGTTACTAAGTGCCATCCTATTAAAGATAGCGTATTATCGGAATTAGAAGTAGATGTTTTGACCGATAACTGCACGATGTATAATGCAAGAAAAGTTAAGAATGTAGTGATCAAGGAAAGTCCTGATTTTATAAAAGAGAGACTTACAAATTGTGGTATGAGACCTATTAACAATGTCGTAGATATTAGTAATTACATAATGTTAGAATATGGTCAACCTTTGCATTTTTTCGACGCTGATAAATTAGGTAAAAGTATTGTAGTCAGAATGGCTCTAAATGGTGAGAAAATTGTTACACTAGATAATCAGGAAAGAATACTCACTACTGATGATATAGTAATAACTGATGGCGAAAAACCAGTTTGTATTGCAGGTGTAATGGGTGGAATTAATAGTGGCATTGACGAAAATACTAAGGATGTAGTTATAGAATCTGCTATATTTGACCCTTTAAAGATTAGATATACATCGATTAGATTAGATCTTAAGAGCGAGGCTAGTAGAAGATATGAACACGGTCTTAATTACGAATACACTATGGAAGCTATAGATAGAGCGTGTTATTTACTTGAAAAGTATGCCGATGCGGAAGTTTTATTGGATACTATTACTTATGATAATGTCGACAAAACTCCAAAAGTTGCAAAAGTCACTCTATCAAAAATAAATTCATTGCTCGGTGTCGACATGACTTTAGAAGATGCTAAGAAATCTTTAAATAACTTACAATTTCCTTACGAACTAAAAGGTGAAGAATTTACTGTAACTATTCCGAATAGAAGAAATGATGTAGCTATGAGAGAAGATTTAGTCGAGGAAGTTGGAAGATTATACGGGTACAATCATATCACAAGTAAATTACCTAGACTAGAAGATAAAAAAGGCGGTTATAGAGAGTCCGTAAGACTCAGAAAGTGTATAAGTAAAAGGCTTAGAAGTCTTGGATTAAATGAGACTAGGACTTATACACTTATAAGTCCTGAAATGGATGGAATGTTCGCTTATGAAAAGCATGAAACTATAAAACTTTTAAAACCTCTTAGCAGTGATAAAAGTGTAGTAAGGCAAACTTTAATTCCATCACTTTTAAATGTTGCTGAATACAATTTTGCTAGAAATATGGACGATGTAAACATATATGAGATATCAAATGTTTATTACGATACGGATAAAGAAGAAACAAAAATAACTATTTTGATGAGTGGAAATTATATTTATAATATGTGGCAAAATGAAAAGATAAAAAGTGATTTCTATGTTTTAAAAGGAATTATTACTAATTTATTAGATTATTTAGGATATGAAGGAAGATACTCTTTTACATCTACTAAAGATATAAATGATATGCATCCAGGAGCAACTGCACTTATAAATGTAGATAACAGACCGGTTGGCTTTTTAGGAAGAATTCACCCAAAGATAAACAAAAGGGAAATCTATATTGCAGAAATATCGATGAGTAAATTAGAAGAGAAAAAAACTCGTTCTTATAAATTTAAAGAGTTAAATAAATTTCCTAGTATAGTAAAAGACGTAGCATTTGTTATGCCTTTAGAAATGGAATCTAGTACAGTCGAAAAAGAAATAAAACGTTCTGCTGGAAAATTACTTAAAAAAGTTCAAGTATTTGACCTATATAGAGGGGAAAATATCAGTGAAGATGAAAAATCGCTAGCCTATTCTCTTACATTTATGGATGATAATCGCACACTTACTAGTGACGAAGTAAACGAGTTATTTAACAAAATTATAAAAGATGTTTGCGATAAATTAAAAATAAAAATAAGAAATTAAAGTAAAATGTAACCTATAAAGTGGACTAATAAAAAATGTGAGAGCCACTTTATAGGTTTTTATTATATCTTGATGTATAATGTAAGAAAGTTGGTGGTAATAATGTCAAAAATATTATTTACAGATGTTCAAGTAAAAAATTTAAGTAAAAATAAATGGATTAAAAATATTACTAATAAAGGAATTACTTATACTAAAGAATTTAAACATAAATTAGTTAAAGAATGTGAAAATTATAAAAGGTTTCCCCAAGAAGTATTTAGAGAATGTGGAATCAATCCTGAAATAGTTGGAAAAAGAAGAATTGAAGCATCTGCCTACAGATGGAGAAAACAATTAAAATCAACTGGTGATATAAAAGATACAAGGTCAACTAACTCAGGTAATACAATAAAAAGAGAATTAACTGATAAAGAAAAACTTAAAAGAGCTGAAGCTAGAATAAAATTACTTGAAGCAGAAAATGAACTATTAAAAAAAAACGAACTGATAGAAATGGGAATTTTAACAGATATCAAATCAATATCAAATTTGAAACAATAAAATATGTTATTGATAAATATAATCTAAAAAGAATGACTTTATACTTATGTAACTGTATTGGAGTTTCCAAATCAGGATATTATAATTATTTAAAGAATGAAAGCAAAAGAATTGAAAGAGATAATAAAGACCAAAAAGATTTTGAATGGATATTAAAAGCATATAAATTTAAAAAACGCAAAAAAGGTGCTAGACAAATAATGATGGTTCTTGATAATGAATTTAAAGTCCATTTTAATCTTAAAAAAATAAGAAGACTGATGAAAAAATTTGGGTTAAAATGTCCAATTAGACAAGCAAATCCATATAAAAGAATGATGAAAGCTACAAAAGAACATAGTGCTTGTGAAAACATTGTTAATCGTGTATTTAAAACTGGCATTCCATATAATGTACTTTTAACTGATATAACATACTTATTTTATGGAAATAATAAAAAATGTTATTTATCAACTATAAAAGATGCTGAAACTAACGAAATACTTGCTTATTATATAAGCGAAAGTATGAATTTAGATATTTCATTAGAAACTGTAAAAAAACTACATCGTAAAAAACATATAGTATTAAATGAAAATGCCATAATTCATTCTGATCAGGGAGTACATTATACTAGTCCAAAATTTCATAATTTATTAAAAAAATATAATATAGGGCAATCGATGTCCAGAAGAGGAAACTGTTGGGATAATGCTCCACAAGAATCTTACTTTGGACATATGAAAGATGAACTGAATTTAGATACTTGTTTTACTTTTAGAGATGTATGTAACGAAATAAAAGATTATATCGAATATTATAATAATTATAGATATCAATGGAATTTAAAAAAGATGACTCCAGTACAATACCGAAATCATCTATTTAAAGCCATTGTCTAAAACCTCGCACTTTTCTACTTAGTCCTTGACATGGGGTCCATTTTAAAGTGCCATTTGGTACTTTTTTATATTAATATGATTTATCTTTGCTATAATAATTAAAAAGCAACTGAAAAGTTACAATTAAACAACTTAAACTTGGTAGAATGCAACTCAGTTTCTGTGTTAATATTTTGTTTAAGAAGAGGTGAATTTTATGAGTTTTTGTGAAAAACTTCAAAAATTGAGAAAAGAAAATAAATTATCTCAAGAACAGCTAGCAGATATGTTAGATGTGACTAGACAATCAGTATCTAAATGGGAATCGGGTACTACTTATCCTGAAATGGATAAACTTATTGCAATGTGCAAAATCTTTAAATGCAGTTTAGATGATTTAACTAATGACGAAATTGTTGATATTAGGTCTGAAAATAAAAAAAATAACAGTATAAATAATATAATAGATAATTTCTTAGAAATATTAAATAAAACTGTTAAAATGTTTAAATCTATGAATTTTAAACAAACATTAGGTTGTCTATTAACTTTATTCATTTTAGGAATGTTTTTGCTAATTTTGAGAATACCTTTTTCTGCAGTAGAAAGTGGATTTTATGATGTTATAGTAAATATAGGAAGACCAGCTTTATCTAATTTTATATCTGGCTTATTTAATTTAATACTTGACATAATCTATTTTACATTATATGTATTGATATTTGTATATATATATAAAATAGTATATTTAGATAAATATGAATTTGTAAAAGATGAAAAAAATGTCGCGAATAGCAGCACAAAAGATGAAACACCAGAAGAAAAAATAAAAATTTTGCCTAAAAAAGAAACAAATAATGCTTTGTTTAATATTCTTGGAAGTATTGCACTAATTTGTATAAAATTTTTTGTGTTGTGCTTTTCTATACCATTTATATTTACATTAATATTTGGTTTTGCTTTTCTAGTAATCGATATATATCTTATGACTAAAGGTATAATATACGTAGGAATATTCTTAGGCATTATATTTATTCTTATTTTAAATATTGAATTTATAATTGTAGTGATAAATTTTTTGTTTAACAGAAAATCGTCATTTAAAAAATTAGTGTGGATTTTTGTAGCAAGTCTTATAGGTATTGGAATTTCTTCTGGCATAATAACAACTGAAATAGCTAGTACAGAATATATAGATGATGTGCCTAAAGAAGTGATATTGTCTAATATCACTAAAGAAGTTCAAATGAAAGACGATATATTATTAGATTATTATTATAAAGTGAATTACGTTACTGATGAAAATTTAACAGATAAAGTTAAAATCAATATTTCGTATTATAACGATTTTATGGATGTATTTTTTGACGATAATGACTTTAATATAGATTTACGCGTTAACTCTGATGGAAAAACATTTAAAAAAATATTAAATTTGCTTTGTGAAAATTTATCGGATAAAAAACTATACAATTATAATAAACTGACAGAAGCAACTATAACAGTTTATTCTAGTTCGAAAAATATAGAGAAAATTAAATCTAATATAAGAGAAGAAGAAATTAATAGAAATGAAGAATCTATGCAGAATACTATAGATTACTACGAGAATATAATAAGTAGTTATAATGATGAAGTAGACGCTTACGAATCAAAAGAACAAGATAATTTAAGAGAAATAGATGAATTGAATGATAAAATATCAGAATTAGAACAAAAGATAGAAGATTATAAAGAACAAATGAAAAGCATGATTGATGAATGACAGTGTTAAATTAGTATCTTTCTAACTGTGTATTAAGTCAATTTTCTTGAAATAATATAACTCTTTTTGTATAATATATTTTGAGGTGAAAGATATGAAATTATTATCAGTAAATGCAGGAAGTTCTTCTCTAAAATTTACTCTTTTTGAACTACCAGAAAAGAAAGAATTAATAAGTGGAACTTTTGAAAAAATCGGTATAGGAAATAGTTTTTATACTATAAAATTAAATGGTGAAAAAATTAAAAGGGAAGTAGATTTAAAAGATCACGGAGTTGCAGTCAATTACCTTATTGAGGAATTAACTAATAACAAGATAATCGATAGTCTAGATGATTTAGATGGAATTGGACATCGCGTAGTACATGGTGGCACTTACTATAACCAAAGTGTCATAATCGACGATAAATTTATGGAAGTAATAAACAGTTTGATCGATTTAGCGCCAATACACAATCCTGCTAATATAACTGGCATTAAAGCATTTAGAGATGCTCTTCCTAATGTACCACAGATAGCAGTTTTTGATACTGCATTCCATCAAACTATGGAAAAGACAGAATATTTATATGCCGTACCTTATGAATGGTATGAAAAATATGGTGTAAGAAAATATGGTTTTCATGGAACTAGTCACAGATATATCAATAAAACTATTAGTGAATACCTAGGTAGAGACGATTTGAAAGTAATAAGTTGTCACTTAGGGAATGGTTCTAGTCTATGTGCAATAAACGCTGGCAAAGTAGTAGATACTTCTATGGGATTTACTCCATTAACAGGACTAATCATGGGCACACGTTCAGGCGATGTAGATCCTAGCATAATTCCATTTATAATGGATAAAGAAAATAAGACTTGCGACCAAGTTTTAAATGATTTAAACAAAAAAAGTGGTTTATTAGGTATAAGTGGTGTAAGTTCAGATTCTAGAGATATCGAAGAAGGTATCGAAAACGGTAATGAAAGATGTGCTCTAGCGAATGAAATGCTATGTAGAAAAGTTGCAAATTATATTGCAATGTACAATAACATGCTAGGTGGGGCAGATGTTATAACATTTACTGCTGGTATTGGTGAAAACAGCATAGATACTCGTAAGAGAATTATAGAATTAGTCGAAAGTCTAGGAGTAAAGTTGGATGCCGAAAAGAACGATGTTAGAGGTAAATTTACTTTGATAAGTTCTGACGATTCAAAAATACCTGTTTATGTCGTACCTACTAATGAAGAATTGATGATAGCAATGGACACTTATGAACTCATAAAATAGAAAGAGGTAAATATGAACTCTAAGATTAGAGCAATAGCTAGAAGAATCAAAGAATATGACAATATAGTTATTGCAAGACACGTTGGACCTGATCCTGATGCTGTTGCGAGTCAGATTGCACTTCGAGATGCAATAAGACTGAGATACCCCTCAAAAAACGTCTATGCAGTTGGTACTCCAGTCAGTAAATTTAATTATTATGGTAAGCTTGATAAAATCGATGAAAACAAGCTTTCTGATGCTTTGCTTTTTGTTCTAGACTGTCCTAATATTATTAGAATCGATGGAGCAGATATAACAAAATATAAAGAAGTTATAAAAATAGATCACCATCCTTATGAAGATAAGATGGGTGAAATAGAATGGGTAAATGTAGATAGCACTAGTACTTGTGAAATGATTACTGAATTTTTGATATCTGCAAGATATAGAGCAAATAAAGTTATCGCAGAGAATTTATTTTTAGGAGTCGTTGCAGATTCAGATAGATTTCTGTTTTCTACTACAACACCTAAAACACTGGAACTTATGGCTATTTTAATTAAAAATTCTAGAATTAATATTGCCGAAGTTTATCCAAAGTTATATTTAAGACCCCTAAACGAAGTGAAATTCCAATCATATATTACGGAACATTTAAAAGTTACAAAGAACGGTTTTGCATCTTTAAAAATAGATAAAAAAATAATTGAAAAATACGGTGTCGATTCTGGAACTGCGTCTAATTTAGTGAACAATTTTAATAATATAAAAGAGATTATTTGTTGGGCACTTGTTTCATATGATGAAAAGCAGAAAATTTATAAAGTAAATATTAGAAGCCGAGGACCTGTAATCAACGAAGTTGCAAGCAAGTATAATGGAGGCGGTCACGCAATGGCAAGCGGTGCACGAATATCTAAACAATCTGACATACAAAAACTTTTTAACGAATTAGACGAAGAGTGTAAAAAATATAAGAGTAATTTAAAAAAAGAAAATGAAAACAGCTAAATATAATTTAGCTGTTTTTAGTTAATTAAATTCAAATTTTTTAATGTACTAATTAGTGAATCTTCGTCGACATAACCTCTAATACAATCGAAAGACTCTTTATTTTTAATGAATAGAGAAAGAGGAGTTCCAAATCCATTACTTAAAGATGTTTCTGTATTTGTTTGACTACATTTTGCAGGTATTTTAATATCGCTATTCATTATTCTACTTTTTTCCTCTTCACTCAAATTTGCTAAATCGATATAAACAATTTTAATCCCGTACTTTGATGATATACTATTTAATACTGGCTTATAGTTTTCGCAATGTACGCATCCAGTTTTACCTAATACTAGAAATATTGAATCATCACTATTTAAATAACTTTGTAATTCATCGTAATTATTTATATAAATCAGTTCATCTAAAGCTTGTACACTTGATTCTTCGATAATTTCTCCAGTATTTGTATCAGTAGTATCTTCAGATACTCCAGTATTTGTATAATCTACATTGCCATTTAAAACATTATTATTTTCAAGATTTGTATCTAAGTTTTCATTAGTGGATTTATAGTTTAAATAATAAAGCACAGCAAACGCAACCAAAATTATTATAAGAACTGATAAAATTGTAAGAGCTAATTTTCTATTATTCATATTATATCACAACTATTATATTATCACGATTTTATAAAAAATACTAGTTTATAATTTGACTTTAAAAATTTTACTATTTATAATATTTCTATAGAGGTGTAGTATGAATCTTACTGAATATAAAAATGCAATTGTAGTATTAAAAGATAAAGCCAAAAAAAACTTTTTGCAAAAGATAAATTCTCAGAAAAAATTATTAAATATTAAAATTATTACTTTATCAGAATTAAAGAAAAAATATTATTTTGATTACACTAAAAAAACGATTTATTATATTTGTAAAAACTATAATGTAATTCCAGAAATAGCTAAAATATATTTAGAAAATTTATATTACATAAAAGATATAAAGGATAAAAAAATAGAATTTTTAATTAATTTAAAAAAGGAATTAGAAGAAAAAAATTTAATTATTAAAAATGTATTATTTAGAAACTATATAAAGGGCAAAAAAATTGTTTTATATAATATTCGTAATGTCGATAAATTTTATGAGCAAATCTTTGAAGAAATTTCACTTAATTCAGAAATTATAAAAATAGAAGAAAATAAAATTGGATCTAAAAAAGAACTATATAAAGCTAAAAATAAAAACGAAGAAATAACTTTTATTGCATCAAAAATTTCTGAACTTATTAAAAATGGTATAGATATTAATAAAATAAAAATTGCCAATGTACAAGACGATTATTTATTTGCAATAAAAACTATTTTTAAATTGTTCAATATTCCAATCGAAATACCAAATAAAGAAATTGCCAAGGGAACACTTTTAATAAAAAAATTTAAAGAAAATTATAGTAAAAATATCGAAGAAACTTTAGAAAAAATAAAACCATTCATTAAAGATAATCGCGATAAAAAATTATATAAAGAAATGGTTGACATAGTTAATTCTTATTCGTGGTGTGATGATTATTTAATTATTAAAGATTTTTTATTTAAGGATTTAGAAAATGTAAAAATTAAAAACGATGAATATAAAAATGCAATTAGAATAATCGATTTTAGTGATGACATAATAAGTGATGATGAATATATTTTTCTCATTAATTTTAATCAAGGTATAATTCCGGCAGATTCAAAAAACGAAGATTATTTAAGTGACGATATTAAAGATAAACTCGGTATTAGTACATCGACCGATTTAAATATTAAAAAGAATCTAGAAATACAAAAAAGAATACGAGAAACAAAAAATTTAGTTATTACTTATTCTTCTTTCGATTTAACGAGTGAACTATATATATCGAATTCCTATGATAAAGAATTATTTAATGAAAAAGATGCAACGCTCAGTTTTAATCATTCAGATAAATACAATAAAATTAAATTAATAAGTGACAAAGATGAAAACAAAAAATTTGGGACAATCAGCGATGAATTGCTAATTTTAAACAGACATTATAAAGACGAGAAATATTGTTCTTATAATAACGAATACAAACAAATAGATGTAAATAAATTGAGCGAGTACTTAAATCACAAATTACAACTATCTTATACAAGTATGAATAAATATTATGAGTGTTCTTTTAAATATTATCTATCGCACATATTAAAACTAGATAAATATGAAGATACATTTGAAACCATAATAGGATCTATATTTCATAAAGTATTATCTGAATGTTTTACTGATAATTATGACTTTGATGATGCATGGAATAAAAATGTATCTGATCAAAATTATGAGTTTAACTTTATGGAAAAGTTTTTTCTAAACAATTTAAAAGAAGAATTATTATTGATTATAAAAACTATCAAAGAACAGTTGAATTATACTTTTTTAAAAAAAGTATTATACGAAAAAGAAATAATCGTTCCTATAGATAAAAATTTAGACATTACGTTTAAAGGTTACGTAGATAAAATATTATATGATGAATTTGATGGAAAAATAATCGTTGCTATTATAGATTATAAAACTGGGAATCCAATTTTAAGTATAGATAATGCTATTTATGGATTAGAAATGCAACTTCCAGTATATATATATTTGTTAAAAAATACTGATGAATTTTCTCACGCCACTATAGGAGGATTTTATCTTCAAAAAATATTAAATACTACGAACGACATTGAAAAAAAATTGGAAGAATTTAAATTACAAGGCTATTCAAATAGTGATATAAACGTATTAGAAAAAGTAGACAATACATATGAAAATAGTAAATTTATAAAAAGTTTAAAAATGACAAATAATGGATTTTATAGTTATTCTAAAGTTTTGAATGACGAGCAGATAAATAAACTATCATTAGTTGTTAAGGACAAAATAATAGAGGCATCTATAAACATATTAAATGCTAAATTCGATATAAATCCAAAAGAGATAAATAATCAGCTTTTGGGTTGCAAATATTGTAAATTCAAAGATATCTGTTATTTAAAAAATGCAGATATAGTTAAACTTCCGAAAGTCAAATATGAAGAATTTATAGGAGGTGACAAAAATGCCAGTGTGGACTAAAGAACAAAAAGAAGCAATAGAAAAAAGCGGCTCTAACATTATTGTTAGTGCCGGTGCAGGATCAGGTAAAACAGCGGTATTGTCTGAAAGAGTATTATATAAATTAACTCATGGTGTTCATATAAACGAACTTTTAATATTGACATTTACGCGAGCTGCTGCAGAAGAAATGAAAGATAGAATTAGAAAAAAAATTAAAAAAGAAGAAACATTAAAAGATGAGTTAGCGGCTTTAAATTCTTCATATATAACTACTTTTGATTCGTTCGCTCTATCTGTTGTAAAAAAATATCACTATCTTTTAAATATATCTAAAGATATAAAAGTTACGGATGAATCGATTATACAAATAGAGAAAAAAAGAATATTGGATGAAGTTTTTGAAAATTTTTATAAAGAAAAAAACGAAAAGTTTGAAAGTTTAATAAGAAGATATTGTAATAAAAATGATAACAGTATTCGAAAAAGTATTAGCGAACTAGCAAACAAAATAGAAAATTTTATAAATCCAGAAACTTATTTAAAGTGGATAAAAACAGGCTTTTATGAAAGCGATAATATTAATAAAATAATAGACAGTTATATAAAGTTTATAGATGAAAAAAAGAAAATAGTTAGTTTAGAATTAACTAATATATCGAACTTTTTTGATGAAAATTATGTTAGAAAATTAGAAGAAATTATATTGCCAATTTTAAATACAGAATCGCTAGATGAATTTTCTAAGTACAGCTCATTTAGATTACCAAATTCTCCAAAAGGAACAGAAGAAGAAGCTAAAGCTGCGAAAGAAAAATTAAAACAAGCATTAAGTGAACTTTTATCTTATACAAAATATAAAAATGAGGAAAACATTAAAAATGAAATATTATCTTCTAAAGATACAGTTCTGACAATAGTAGAAATTATTGAAACTTATTTTAAAAAATTAAAAGAATATAAAATTAAAAACGAAATATATACATTTCAAGATATCGCTTCTTTAGCAACTCAAATAGTATACGAATTTGAAGATGCTAGACTTGAACTAAAAGATTCTTTTAAAGAAATTATGATAGACGAATATCAGGATACAAACGATATTCAAGAGAACTTTATCAAAATGATCGCTAATAATAACGTATACATGGTGGGAGATATAAAACAATCCATCTATCGTTTTAGAGGTTCAAATCCAATAATTTTTAAAGAAAAATACGACAGTTATTCTTTAAATAATGACGGCTATAAAATAGATTTGATTAAAAATTTTCGCTCGAGAAAGCAGGTATTAGATAATATTAATCGAATATTTGACTTAATAATGGATAATGCTTTAGGCGGTGCTGAATATTATGAGTCTCACGAAATGGTATTTGGAAATAGTGCTTACAATGAAGAGTGCATAAAAGATTTTAATTACAACTTTGAGGTACTAGAATACCAAAATGAAAAAAACAGTGGTTACACTAATTCGGAGATAGAAATCTTTACAATTGCAAAAGATATCAAATCTAAAATAAATAGTAAACTTCAAGTATTTGATAAAGACACATCTAAATTAAGACCAATAAAATATTCTGATTTTGTAATTATTTTGGACAGAAGTAAATATTTTGATGATTATAAAAGAATATTCGAATATTTAGACATACCACTTGCAATTTTAAAAGATGGAAAATTAAATTCAAGTACAGATATATCTATAATTAAAAATATAGTAGATTTTATAATTAGAATAAAAAATAATGATTTTGGCACTGAATTTAAGTACGATTTTATGAGTATTGGTAGAAGCTTTCTTTATGAGTATGAAGATCAGTATTTATTCGATGCTCTTACACAAAATAAAATTTTTGAAACCAAACTTTACAAAGATTTCAATAATATAGAAAATTATAATTCCATGACAGCATCTCGTCTTTTCGATAAAATTCTAGATATAACAGATTTTTATAATAAAATATACAGAATAGGCGATTATGAAAATATAAATGTCAGATTAGAAACGATTTCTAATTTATCGAATAATTTAAACAATATCGGTATGTCGATAGAAGATTTTAGAGATTATTTGTCTGAAATAATTGAAAACGATTATGAAATTAAATATACAGCGTTTAGTGATAATGTCGACAGCGTGAAGATTTTGACTATACATAAATCAAAAGGACTTGAATATCCGATTTGTTATTTTGCCGATTTAGATCATAAATTTAATACTATGGAATTAAACGATAAATTTATTGTTGATGCCAATTTAGGATTGATAACGCCTAGAGAGTGTGACGACGAAGCTAGTGTGCAAAAAATTCTTTACAAAGATACTTTTACTAAGGAAGAAATAAGTGAAAAAATAAGACTTTTCTATGTAGCACTAACAAGAGCAAGAGAAAAAATTATTATTGTTATACCTAATAAAGATACTGAAAAGTTAGAAAAAAATGAAAACGGAACTATAGAAATGATTAGAAGATTAAAGTTTTCAAAATTATCCGATTTTATTTATGGCATAAAAGATTACTTAGAAAGTTATTTTCAAGACGTAAATATAGAAGATTTAAATTTATCAAAGGATTATCTATATAATAAACCACTAAATAAAATAAAAACAAATACAGAACTGGAAGATTTTAAAGTCGAAGAAATAAATGTTCCATTGGAATTAGTAGAAGATACTCATTTTTCTAAAGACCTGCCGGAACTCATCTCCTTAGAGTCTAGTAAAAATATGGAATTTGGAACAAAAGTTCACGAAGTATTCGAGTTAATAGATTTTAAAAATTATGATCCAAATATTATACATGACGAATTCATAAGAACAAAGGTAAGTAAGTTCTTACAAAACGATCTATTAAAAAATGTTAAAAATGCAGAAATTTATCACGAGTATGAATTTACTTATCAATATAAAAATACTAATTATCATGGAATAATCGATTTAATATTAGAATATTCTGATCACATAGATATCATAGACTATAAATTAAAAAACACTAAAGATAAGCATTATATAGAACAATTAAACGGTTATAAAAAATATATTGAAGAATTAACTGGTAAAGTAGTTAACACATATCTTTATTCGATTATAGACGAAATAATTGTGGAGATTTAAATGGACAAAATAGAAGAATTGCAGAAAATAATTAAAAATTCAAAAAAGATTGTATTTTTTGGTGGCGCTGGTGTTTCTACAGCAAGTGGAATTCCGGATTTTAGAAGTGCAAATGGACTTTATAGTAAGACGCCAGAATATATGGTTTCGCACGAATATTGGCTTTATCATCCGAATAAATTTTATGAATTTTATTTTACAAAAATGGTTTATAAGAATGCAAAACCAAATATTTGTCATTTAAAATTAGCAGAGTGGGAAAAAGCAGGAAAAGATATAACTATTGTAACTCAAAATATAGACGGACTTCATCAAATGGCAGGTAGTAAAAATGTAATCGAATTGCACGGAAGTATTTATAGAAATCATTGTACTAAATGTAACAGATTTTATAAATTGAGCGATTTTAAAAATAGTGGAATACCAAAATGTACCTGTGGTGGTATTATAAAGCCAGATGTTGTTTTATATGGAGAAAATTTGAATACTGACGATATCGAAAATGCTGTATCTGCTATATCTGATGCTGATACACTCATCGTCTGTGGTACATCGCTTGCAGTATACCCAGCAGCATCTTTTTTAAAATTTTTTGCTGGGGAAAACTTAATAGTTATCAACAGAGATGTCACTAGCGCAGATAAAAATGCAAAAATAACAATTCACGACGATATAAAAGGAATATTTTCAAAATTGTAATTGTTTAGAGACTAGAAATAGTCTTTTTTCATTGTTGCATATTTTGATTAATTAAATTATAATTAAAAGAGAATAGAGGAATACATTATGATTTTAGAGAGAAAAAAAATTTTATCAAATGCGGAATTATATAAATTAGACGGATATTTTAGAGCGGCAAATTATTTGGCAGTTGGTCAACTATATTTGATGGACAATCCACTATTAAGAAGACCTTTAAAAAAGGACGATATCAAACCAAATGTCGTAGGCCACTGGGGAACAGTACCTGGGCAAAACTTTATCATTACACATTTAAATAGAGTTGTTAAAAAGAATAATTTAAATATGCTTTTAGTAGTAGGACCAGGCCATGGTGGAAATGCAGCGGTTGCAAATTGCTATTTAGAAGGAACTTATTCTAAAGTTTATCCACTTATTACGCAAGATGTAAAAGGTATGCAAAAATTCTTTAAACAATTTAGTTTTCCTGGAGGAATATCTTCCCACGTTGCTCCTGAAACACCTGGATCTATAAATGAGGGTGGAGAACTTGGTTACTCATTAGCACACTCCTTTGGTGCGGTACTCGATAATCCGGATTTAATAGTTTCTTGTATAGTGGGAGATGGTGAAGCCGAGACAGGACCACTTGCTACTAGTTGGCATTTAAATAAAATTTTAAACCCTAAGACAGATGGAATTGTATTGCCTATTTTGCACTTAAATGGATACAAAATATCCAATCCAACAATTTTATCTCGTATTCCTAGAAGTGAATTAAAAAGTTTTCTAAAAGGATGTGGATGGAATCCTTATTTTGTAGAAGCGACTAACGTAAAAAGAGCTCACGAAAAAATGGCTGCTGTATTAGATGAAGTTATCAAAGATATTAAAAATATTAAAAAATCAGTTAATAAAAAAGATAGTTTTGAAAGACCTATTTACCCTATGATCGTTTTTGTTTCACCTAAAGGATGGACTGGCCCAAAAGTCGTAGATGGTAAAGATATCGAGGGAACATTTAGAGCACATCAGATTCCAGTCATAGTCGATAAAAAAACGGGAACTAATTTAGATATTTTAGAAAGTTGGCTTAAGAGTTATAGACCGGATGAATTATTTGATGAAGACGGTAAGCTTAGAAGTAAATTTACAAGCATATTACCAGACGAAGCACATAAAATTTTTGCTAATCAAAATGCCAATGGTGGTTTACTTCTAAAAGAACTAAAATTACCAGACTACAGAAATTATAAAGTTGATGCTAAACACGGAAATATTGAAGCTCAAGATATGACTGTTTTGGCTACATATTTGCGCGACGTAATTAAAATGAATGAAAAAAATCATAACTTTAGGCTATTTGCTCCTGATGAGACTATGTCTAACAGAATGGCACCTTTATTTGAAACTACAAATAGACAGTGGAACGGAGTAAAAATAGTTAAGGATGAGTTTTTAGCAAATAGAGGTGCTGTAATCGATTCGGTACTTTCTGAACACGTATGTGAGGGTATGTTAGAAGGATATATTTTAACTGGAAGACACGGTATGTTCGATAGTTATGAAGCGTTCATAAGAGTTGTCGACTCTATGATAAGTCAGCACGCTAAATGGTTAAAAGTTTGCAATGAATTACCATGGAGAAAAGACATATCTTCTTTAAATTTAATTTTAACGAGTCATTGCTGGCAACAGGATCACAACGGCTACACCCATCAAGATCCAGGACTTTTAAATCACTTAATCACTAAAAAAGCAAACATCGTAAGGATGTATTTACCACTTGATGCAAATACACTTCTATCGACTGTCGATCACTGTTTAAAAACAAAAAACTATATCAATGTCATAGTTGCTTCTAAACATCCAAGGTACCAATGGTTAAGCATAGAAGAAGCCGAAAAACACTGCACAAAGGGTATCGATACTTGGAAATGGGCTAGTACAAATGGCGATAAAGAACCAGATATTGTTTTAGCTTGTGCAGGTGATACTCCTACATTGGAATGTTTAGCAGCCGTTTCAATAATGCATGAATTTATACCTAAATTAAAAGTTAAGTTTATAAATGTAGTGGATTTAATGAGATTACAATCAAATGTAGATCATCCACATGGCCTTACCGACAAAAAATATGATGAACTTTTTACCAAGAATAAACACATAATTTTCGCATTTCACGGTTATCCTTCTTTGATTCACGAACTAACTTATAAGAGAACAAATCAGAATATGCATGTACACGGTTACATAGAGGAAGGTACTATTACAACACCGTTCGATATGCGCGTACAAAATAAAATAGATAGATACCATCTGATATTAGACGCACTTAAATATTTACCTAAACTTGGTAGTGAAAAGGAAGTATTAAAAAAATACTGTGAATCTATGTTAAAAAAGCACGAAAAGACTATACGTGAGACAGGTTTAGACATAGATGAAGTCAGATTATTTCAATTTAAAAAATTAAAATAATAAACTAAAAATCACGTAAAATAATATTTAAATTTATGTGATTTTTTTTGTAAATATTATATAATTGTTTTAAGGAGAGAATGATGAAAAAAATAGTCCTAATTTTATCTACGCTGATTATAATACTATTAATTGCGTATTTATTTATTCCGAGTAAAGTTGCTGTTCTTGGTTATCATAGTATCATAGAAAATAGAATTCCTTTAAGTGAAGCAGAATTAGATGTAAATATATTTGAAAAGCAGATTAAATTTTTAAAAAAATCGGGCTTTAAATCATTAACTTTAGATGAAATGAAATGTTATATGAATAAAGAATGCAAAATTGGAAAAAAAAGTGTACTTATTACATTTGACGATGGATATATCGACAATTATAAACTGGCATTCCCTATTTTAAAAAAATATGATTTTAATGCTGTTGTATTTTTAATTGGTAGTAGGGTAGAAAACGATAATAAAACTTATTTTAATAAAAATTATATAGAAAAAACGAAAGAAAAATATCCTAACATCGAGTTTGCTTCACACAGTTATAATTTACACGACGATCATACAGGTATAAATAGAAATTATGATGAATACATCAAAGATATTAAGAAACAGCATAATATTATCAAGACCAAGTATTATGCATATCCATATGGAGAATATAATGATGAGATGATAAAAGCTTTAAAAGATAGTGATTATGAATTAGCATTTGGATATGGTTATAATGTAGAATTTAAAAAGGCTAATTTTAAAGATAATAAATATGCAATACCCAGATTAGCTATAGATTCTAGTATGCCACTTTGGAAGTTTAAATTGCGAATGTTATTACCGTTTTAACTGTTTTACATAAAAAATAACTCGTGCTATAATAACTGCGGTGATTTGAATGAAAAAAAAGGTACTTTTAACGGGAGGAACTAGCGGATTAGGAAAAGCAATAATTGAGAGTTTTGCTAAGAATGAATATGATGTTATATTCACCTATCACAGCAATGAAACAGAAGCTAAAAATATTAAAAAAGAGATTGAAAAAAAATATAATATAAAAATAGAATATTATTCTTTAGATATTAAAGATGACAAATCTATCGACAATTTAGTTTCAAAAATCGATAGTGTAGATGTTCTTGTGAATAATGCTGCTTATAATTTAGATAATAATATATTTGAAAAAGATAGAAATCAATTTTTAGAAGTTTTAAATACAAATTTAGTTGGACCATTTATATTGTGTAATAAATTGTATCCTATACTAAAAAAATGCAACGGAAACATAGTAAATATTGCATCGACTAATGGGATTGATACGATGTACGAAGAGAGTGCTGATTACGATGCGTCTAAAGCCGGTTTAATAAATCTGACTAAAAATTTGGCAAGTTCTTATGCACCTGATGTTAGAGTAAATGCAGTTGCTCCTGGTTGGATAAATACAAGTTCTACGATTGACATGAATCCAAATTTCAGAGCAAGTGAAATGAAAAAAATCGGGTTAAACAGATTTGCTGAACCCTGTGAAGTAGCTGAAGCAGTTTATTTTTTAGCATCAGAACGTGCATCTTATATAAATGGCAGTATACTGAGAGTAGATGGAGGTATAAAATATGGAAATTGATATCGAAAAAATGATCGATGAGGCAGAAATTACTCTTCAAGATAAATATAAAGAAATAGATAGGCTTACTTTTAAAAATAGTCAAAAAGTTTTAGATGCATTTCACAAATATAATATCGGTGAAGTTCATTTTTCTACTACGACAGGCTATGGTTACGGCGACATAGGAAGGGATACTATTGAAAAAGTTTTTGCTGATGTATTAGATTCAGATGATGCTTTAGTGAGAAACCAATTTATATCCGGTTCCCATGCACTAACTGTTGCGTTATTTGCATTTTTAAGACCTGGAGATACAATGCTAGCAATTAGTGGTGAACCATATGATACTTTAAAAGAAGTAATAGGAATAACCCCCAATCCAAGTTCTTTAATGTCTTTTGGAATAAATTATGAAAAAATAGATTTATTAGATGATGATTTCGATGATGAAAAAATAATTGAGTACATAAAAAGTAAAAAGTATAGACTCATTCACATTCAAAGATCACGTGGTTATAGCACACGAAAAAGTTTAACAATTAATAAACTAGAAAGAATAATTAAGAAAATAAAATCTGTCGATAAAGGTGTAATCATAATGGTAGACAATTGCTATTGTGAAATGGTATCTGAAAAAGAACCAACTAGCGTAGGAGCCGATGTAATCGTGGGATCTCTAATCAAAAATTTAGGAGGAGGCATAGCTCCTAATGGCGCTTACATTGCAGGTAAGAAAGAATTAGTAGAACTCGCTTCCGAAAGACTTACTTTACCTGGAGAGGGAAGAGAAGTGGGGCCTAGTTTAGGAGTAAACATGGATTTACTAAAGGGATTGTACTTTGCTCCTAGTGCAGTAGGTAGCAGTCTAAAGGTTGGACTTTTAGCCAGCTATGTATTAGAAAAAATGGGATATACAGTATCTCCAAAGTTCGATGAAGAAAGAGCGGACATCGTCGATATGATTACTTTTAATGATGAGAATAAACTTATAAAATTTGTACAGGGTGTGCAAATGGGATCAGCCATAGATGCTAATGCTTTACCGATGCCTACAGATATGCCCGGTTATGAAGATAAAATAATAATGGCATCCGGAAGTTTCACACAAGGTTCATCGATTGAAATCAGTTGTGATGGTCCGATCAGACCTCCTTACAATGCATATTTGCAAGGTGGCCTTACATATGAATACGGTAAAATTGCACTCATCACCGCTCTTAAAAATATGGTGAAATGATGATTGTAAATGGCAAAAAATATGAAATCGCCGATTTAATTAAAAATCTCGACTTTAAATCTAATATGTTACAAAAAGCAGGAGACATCTTGCTAACAGGTAGAGAAATCGATATTTTAAATAAAAATTATATCGATTATAAAACGTGCAAAAATTTAAAAGATTTGATGATGAAAATAGAGTATGTTTTAGACGATGAAGAATTGGATTCCGACGATGCTGATGAGCTCGAATATGTTTTAGAAGTTATTAGTGAAAGAGATTATTATGAAAACACTAGAAAATAAATATAAAGTTTTGAATGGTCTTAAAATATCGCACCGCGGTCTTTGGAACGATAAATACCCCGAGAACAGTTTAGGAGCTTTTAAGAGGAGTCTCGAACATAATATACCTATAGAACTGGATGTTCACCTTTTAAAAGATAATACTTTAGTCGTATTTCACGACGATAATTTAAAGAGAATGACTGGAATTAATGAAAAAATAAAAGAGATGACTTTTGAAGATATTAAAAATTTGAGACTGAAAAATTCAGAAGATAAAATCCCTACTATAGAAGAAGTATTAAAATTAGTCGATGGGAAAGTTCTCTTAGATATAGAAATCAAAACAGATGTAAAATCGTTTAAAATTTGCAAAAGTTTATCTTCTTTATTAGACAAATATAATGGTCCTTTTTTAGTTAAATCTTTTAACCCACTATATATTTTATGGTTTAGAATATTTAGACCAAATTATATAAGAGGTTTATTAGTATCAAAACTCGTAAATGTAAAAATGAACAAACTGATAAAGTTAATGTGTTTTAAAATGTATTTTAATTTTCTATGTAAACCGGATTTTATCGCTTTTGACCTTAGAGATTTACCTAATGCTAAAATTGATAAATTATATAAAAAAGGCGTACCCATATTTTTATGGACAAAAAGAAAAAATGAAAATTTAAAGTGTGAGTACAGTGGAATTATATATGAAGATTAATAAAATACTTTACAAGTTAAAAAATAAAAAGTAAAATTATATAAGAGGATGTTAATTATGAGAATGAAATGTATAATTATTGAAGGGCCTCAGGGCTGTGGAAAAACTAGTTTAGCAAATTATTTGAGAGAACATATACCAGCATCGAATTTGTATCGTCTATCCGGAAATAAAGATAAGACTCTTTTAGGAAAAGAAAAATCAAAAAAGATGTATATTGCTCTTTTAGATTATATGAACGCGATATCTAATTCCGATGTCAATTTGATATTCGATAGAACTTTTTTTACGGAATATGTATATTGTAATTTAGGATATAAAGATTTTAAATATGACGATGTGTATCACGAATTGTTAAAAGTACTAGGCAGTTTAAATTATGACATATATTATGTGTCTCTTTATTTAAAAGATCCAAACATATATGAAACGAGACTTAGAAGAGAGCACCATAACTATCAAGCATTTAGTCTGCAAAGCAGTGTCGACCAGCAGAATGAATATAAAAAATTGATACCAAGAATTAAAGCATTAGCAAACACACATGTATATGAAATAGCAACAGATGATTTTGATGTAGCTTATAAAGAAATAGATGAAATATTCGATATAGCTAAAAAAAAGGAGAATAATTAATGAAAGAAAAATTAAATATATATTTTGGGCATTCAAAAAAAATTGACTACCAAAAAATCTATGATTGGATTGAAAGTTGTGAAGAATTAAAAAAATATAATTTTATGTTTCCTCATAAATTAGATAGCAACAGTAGAAATGGTCGAGATTTTTACAAAAATATAGATGTATTTATTGCTGAAATATCATTTCCAAGTACAGGGCTAGGAATTGAGTTAGGTTTTTCTTTTGATGAGAAAATACCAATTTATTGTTTTTATAAAGAAAATAGCAACTATACAAACGCTTTACTTAGTGTAACCAACAATTTTATAGAATATACTGCAAGGGAAGATTTTTTAAAGAAACTTATTAAAATATTAAATGAATATGAAAATAGTAATTAATCTGAATATTGATATTGTGTCAAAATAAATTTTATGTTAAAATATGTTTGTCTTTTTAAAAGACAAAATTGGCCCATTGGTGAAGCGGTTTAACACATAACCCTCTCAAGGTTACATACACGAGTCCGAATCTCGTATGGGTCACCAAATTGTCCCATAGCCAAGTGGTAAGGCATCAGACTCTGAATCTGACATTCCGCTGGTTCGAATCCAGCTGGGACAACCACTGAAATAGAAATCCATTTAGGATTTTTTTTAATATAATTTTTTAAATTGAGGTGATTTAGAAAATGAAAAAATGTGAACTATTAAGCCCTGCTGGTAATATGGAAACGCTGAAATATGCGATAATGTATGGAGCCGATGCAGTCTACTTAGCAGGATCTAAATTTGGTGCTAGAAAATTTGCAAACAACTTCACTTTAGAAGAGCTAGATGAAGCTATAAAGTTTGCTCATCTTTATGGTGTAAAAGTATATGTAACTATAAATACATTAATATATGAAAATGAAATAGATGAATTTCTCGATTATGTTAGATACATACATCGCTGTGGAGTAGATGCTGTATTAGTGCAGGACTTCGGAATGCTAGATCTATTACATCACAAATTTCCGGATTTAACTTTACATGCAAGCACTCAAATGCACAATAATAATAAAGATATGTTAACATTATTAAAAAAATACGGGGTTAAAAGGGTTGTATTAGATAGAGAGATGTCTCTAAATGAAATTAAAAAATTAAATGTCGATATCGAAAAGGAAGTATTTTGCCACGGTGCACTATGTGTATCTTACTCTGGACAGTGTCTATTCTCTAGTATGGTCTTAAATAGAAGTGGAAACCGTGGAGAATGTGCTGGTATGTGTAGGCTAAAATATAAACTAGAAAAGGATGGTAAGCTGCTTAAAAATGATGCCGCGTATTATCTCAGCATGAAAGATCTTTGTACTGCAAATCATATCGGTGAAATAATCGCATCAGGTGTAGATTCACTAAAAATTGAAGGACGTATGAAGAGTAAAGAATATGTGGGATATATTACAAAAATTTATAGGACCCTTATCGATTCATACTACAAAGGAGAAACAAAAAAAATTAGTGGTGAAGAATTAAAGAACATGAAACTCTTATTTAATAGAGGTCTCACTAAAGGTTTTATAAATGACGAATCATGTTCTAATATAGTAAATGTAGAGTCTACTAACCACA
>CALVPA010000007.1 GCA_944350395.1 uncultured Bacilli bacterium | reverse complement strand
AGACGTGTGCTCTTCCGATCTATATATATTTTTGTAAAAAATTACTAAAATTAATTACAAAGACGGTAAGTGGATTTAATGTTGCACCCGCACTTTCGTATATACCTACGAATTGTGGTACTATTTTGAGCATAATAACTGTAATTACTATTATAGAAAATACTCCGATTAATGCAGGATACGATATAGCACTAATCATCTGTTTTCTAGTAGAATTTATCTCAGTGTAATATTCACCCATATCGTCTAATGTATCCGATAAATCGCCCGTTGCTTCTGCAGCTTTTATCATGTTAATCAAAAGTTGTGGAAATGCATTACCTTGATGAGCAAGAGCACTACTAAAAGATTCACCCATTGTAAGATAATATACAATAGATTGCATAATTCTTTGTTGCCCTTTATTTTTATTTAATTGTTTACTCAATATTCTCATCGCTTCTGTAAGTGTAATTCCAGCTTTAATATAAGTCGAAAGTTGTGTTATAAAAAATATCAAGTTTTTAGTATTAAATTTAAAATGTATAGTTTTTGATTCGCCGTATATAAAATTAATCCAATCTGAAGTTTCTATAGAAAATACAGTGTAGCCTTCTCCTGTTAAAAATGTATAAATATCTAATTTAGATACTCCAATAAAAGTACTTGTAACTACTTTACCATCAGGTGAAAGAGCCTTATATTTAAATGTTTGTGGCTTTTCAAATCGCTTCTCTTGCCCTTCATTTATTAATTTTAAAAGTGATTCTCTCTCTGCATCCAACCTATCTTTTTGTTTTTGATTAAGTTTATCTTTTTGATTGTTATTCTTTTTAATTGCTAATAACTTTTTTTGATTAGTTTTCATCTGAGTGTATATGTCTTTACCATTTGATGATACTACTTTTTCACCTTTTTCGTCGTAATTAACATCGATCTTGAGTTCTTTATCTTTTTTAACTTTATTCGATGTGAAAATAAAATAATAAATATCAGTTATAGCACCAAGCAAATAATGTAAAGGCTTTAATAATATATATAAAAATGCATAATATGATCCTAGTGAAATATATTCAAATAAATTTAGTATTCCTTTAAGAACCGTGATAAAACCTATGCAAATATACTTTAAAGGATTGAAAATTATGAGAGGATTAAAGTTATTATGTTTTATTTGCTTAGTCACACCACTTCACGCTCCTCTTTATCTTATAAAAATTATACCATATTTGTAGAAATAATTAAATTATTTTTTATTTATTCATATAATTTATTGGGTGAATATCTATGCCAAATGGTATTAATATTTTGCTAAATATAGCAAATCCTAGATTACTAGGCAATATATATAAATCATTGAATATAGTTAGGCAAATTTTACCTATATATAAAGAAGTTAAACCAGCATTAAAAAAAATCCCCGATATATTATATAGAATCAATTCATTTAAAAATTCTAATAGCAACTATTCATATATAAAAAACGATAATAAAGTATTAAACAAACCGGAAAATACAATAAAAAATAAAAATAGAAATAATCCTGTTTTTTTTCAATAATCCAAAAAACCTATAAAAAAATCAAATTAATGAAATAATTAAACTAATCACATCAATTTTTGTTATAGTAATAGTGCTTAGCTTAAGCACAAGTGAATTCACAAGCAGTATACAAGTATTAAAAAGAGTAGAAAGAAGGATAAATTTGAAAAGTAAAATAAAGTGGTTTAATAATGAAAAAGGTTATGGTTTTATCGAAAATGGCGAAGGAGAAGATATATTTGTTCACTATTCTGAAATAAATATGGATGGATATAAAACTTTAAAAGAAGGCGAATATGTCAAATTCGATTTAGTGCATACTGATAAAGGATTGCAAGCTCATAACGTTACTGAAATAGATGTAGTAAATTGTTAAAAAAAACTCTAAGTAAATTTAGAGTTTTTTTTTTATTTAAATAACCTTGGTTTGTATTAAGTTATTTATAAAAATTAAAATTGTTTAAAAGTTTTTTTCTTTTTAAGAACTGATAGGCATGTTCCAGCGCCTGCTAATGTACCACCAAATGGCAACAAATAATCTGTTATACCAGTTTGTGGATTGTCTGGCAATGTTTCATTCTTTTTCCAAACAGCGTATAATACTAAATCTTTTCTATCTGTATATAATGATCCGCCCTTAAAACTGTCATTACCAGTTTGTGCATTGCTATCAGTAGACCATCCTAAGAATGTATAACCAACTCTAACTGGTATTAGAGATGAAATAACCGCATCTTCGTTAGAATTTATAGTTACATTTGATGGCATGTTGCTTACTTGATCTGTGGTATTAGGTCTATATTCTATTGTGTAATAGGTTGCTTCTTCTACTTTTTTCCAAATAGCATATAGAGTAATATCGCCGTATTCGCCACAATATTCTTCACCTTTTGCATATCTAGAATCAGGCTCTGTAGCGTCTTTATCTCTTGACCAGCCTAAGAATTCATATCCATCTCTCTTTGGTTCTATTTTAGAGATAGTAGTACATTCATCTTCACTAGTTACATCGTCCTTTGGAACGTTACTTACGTTATCGCCATTTCCATCATAATGAACTGTATATTCTCCTTCTTCTTTTGGAGAACAGTATTGAATATAATAGACAGCAGGATGTAAATAATACCAATAACTTTCGTAAAAGATAGGTAATCCAGTTAAATATCCATAATAATCTCTATCTATTCTAAGTTGAAATGGGTTTTCTTCATTATAAGATATTTTTGAGTATCTAGTAATAGTTGAATTAGCATTTAATGTTGCATTAATTAATTCTGACTTAGAGTAGTTTCTTAAATCTAACCCTTTACCACCCTGAGTCCAGTTGCCACTAGCATCTACGCTATAAAAGTTGTGCAATACGATATAATTCACAGTTCCTGAAGTGTATGTACCATCACGGTTTATAGCTTTTAAATATTTAGTATAATAATCGTCTAATGACATAGATGTGATACCGTCGCTAGAAGTATTTGTACTATTATTAATTTTTACTTGACCATAACCTACATTTGACGAATCAAATTTTACTTGGTATGAATTGTTGTAATACTCACCTATATTTGTATGAGATATATTAGATAAGTTAGAATCGTCGAAGAAAAATGTCGTGTTAGCATCTAATAAGAAATAATAATTTGTATATACTTTTTCGCAAGCACTTTTGTCTATATTCTTGGTTGCAGTTGAAGCATTTACATTCAAAATGCTGAAAGTAATAGCTAGTAGAGTTACAAGTACTCTACACATAAATTTATTTTTCATAAAACCTCCCTGAAAATATTCAAACCTTTCTTTCCCTTTCTGTAGTTTCATATTTTAGCACAAAATAAAAAAAAAGCAATAGTCATTGCCTTTTTTTAGAAAATATTAAATCTGTTTAAGTAGGTCTTTCTTTTTAGCTACAATTAATGCTGCGATCGCACCTAATGCTACAATACCAAATGTAATTACATGAGCACTAACTCCAGTTTGAGTTTGCCATACTGCATATAAAGTAATATCTCCATCAGCTCCGCAATATTGTTTTCCTGCTGCATAATTTTCATCAGGTTCTTTAGCGTTTGGATCAGTAGACCATCCTAAGAAATTATTTTTAGCTAATATTGGTTTTGAACTAGATATAGTAACGCATTCTCCACTAGTTCCACTTTGAGCAGCTGGAGCATCCTTACCTCCGTTAGCATTGTAAGTTACTGTAAAACTGTCACTATTTTTTTCCCATACAGCATATAGTTTTATGTTTCTTTGTTCGCAGTAATCGCTTCCAGGAGCATATTTAGTATCTGGAGTGGTTGCAGAAGCACTTTCAGACCATCCTAAAAATTTATATCCAGATCTAACTAAATTGTTACTACTTATTTTATCACATTCTTCTAAATTGGTAGTTGTATCGGTTGGTACATTTGCAACAGTATCGCTACCAGCATTTGCATCGTAACTTACTGTTTTAGTTTCTGCTGCGCCAGTTCCTTTTTCACAATATTGAATAAAATATACTGCTGGTTGTAGGTACCAAGTTTTTCCTTCTAATTCTACAGGTGTAATATCACTAAATGATGAACCTTTATATGAACTAGGATTTGCATAATTACGTGCTATTTGTAGTGTTAAATCAGTTTCAAAATCGTCACTACTGGTTAATTCAACATAAGTTATTTCAGGGTAATTTCCCAATTTAACCGATGCTTTTATTACATCACCTTTATCAGCAGCAGCAACCTTTAATGCTGAATCTATTTGTTCTCCAACATTTCCAGTACTACTTATCGTTCTATAAGAGTGAGCAACAATTCTCGATGTTATACCATCTGATTCTGTCCATGCACCTTTTGATTGATCAGCAGCTTCATATATTGTGTCATAAAAATCATCTATATTGATATTACTTAATCCACTAGTTGCCGAAGTTGTAACTTTTATACTTCCCTTTTCTACATAGTATTTATCAAAGTCATAGTTCTGAAATCCAGTACTCTTAAGGCCATCTACTAATATTATATTATTAGAATAGATTCCTTGAGTAGTATGAACATAGGTCTGCATGAAATTATATACACCACCGGCCTCTGTAACAGCACTACCATTAAATGTTTGAGCGTCTAATAAGTAATAATAATTTGTATAAACTACTCCGTCTTTACATTTTGTTGCATCTACACCTAAAGCATCTACATTTACAGTTAAAGATAACATTAAACTTAATAAAACAGATAATATTTTCGTATGTTTTTTAATTTTCATATATTAAACTCCTTTTTCTTTTTTATTTTTGGCCTTTTTAAACAAATTATACCTTCTTCTATATCCATCACTCCTATGATTAATATAAATATAACACTATTTTACAAAAAAATATAGTGTTTTTTACACAATTTACACAAAATTTGTTCTAATTATGATAATATAATAATGGATGTGATTAGAGATGAAAAAAATTAAATTTACTGCTAGTGAAAAAACTCTATTCATTGATTACAATATCGAGAATAACGCTATTAAAAATATTAATAATACTAATATTATTAACGACGAAAATTTGATATTTGATATAAAATACTTTAAAAATAATATGAATTTAGTAGCAGGATTTTTAAATGTAATCATTAAAAATGAAAATATTAAAAATGCTGTTATTGTTAATGCTGACCTTATAAAAATCGGATTAGAGTTATTGGAATTAATGCCTACTATAGAAAATCTAGTCATAAAACCTGATATACCAATTGACTACGATTTGCATTTGGCAATACTCAAAAATGATACATTGAAAGTTATAAATTGTTATACGATTCCAACTTATCTATTAGAGAGAATAGATACTACTAAAAATGTTAAAATAGAAACTAGAAACGAAGTATTTTTTATAAGCAATTTTATCAGAATTAATAAATTGGATAGTTATTCGGACATATTTTACAAGCGAAAACTTATTATAAACTACGATTTTAATGAAGCCGACTGGCAAGACTTCAATGCTTTTTTATCTATAAATAGTTATTTAAAAGTGTTATATTTCGAATTTATTTCTTTAGATTTGATAAAAGAAATTATTAAATATTTAAAAAAATATGATAAAAAGAATATTACTATAAATATAAAGGGTACAACTAATAACTTAACCTATTTTGATGGCCTAGAAAATTATGTCAAAAAAAATAAATATATCAAGAAAAATAATATAAAATTTAAAATTGATTATACACGCGAATATAAAATGGAAAATTTTTTAAAATTGTTAAATTTTACTACTGTGAAATATATTTTAGTAGTAATAATTCTTTCGTGTGTAACTGGGTATGGTATCAATCAATATGACATTTATCAAAGTTCAAAAGAAATAAACAGCATAAACGATGATATATCTGATCTTTTAGAGGAATATATAAATTACGATAATGATATACCTTTAGAATCTACTGATGAAAATGTTGAATCACAAGTTGAATCTTCTTCTGAAACTAGCAAACCTAGTTATGTTAGCCCATATTATAAAAATTATGCTAAAGTTATCTCAGTATTAAAGGAAACAAATCCAGATACAGTTGGATGGCTAACAGTAAATAACACTACAGTAAATTATCCAGTTGTGCAATCAACCAATAACAGTTACTATTTGACACACGACTTTAATAGAAATTCTAACTCTCTAGGGTGGGTATTTATGGATTATAGGAATGATGCGACAAACTTGCAGCAGAATACAGTTATATATGGTCATAATTTAGCAAAAGATAAATTGATGTTTGGAAATTTAAGTGCTACTCTTAATCCTTCGTGGTATAAAAACACTTCGAATCAACTTATCACTTTTAATACAGCTAGTGCAGACATGCAATGGAGAATATTTTCTATATATAAAATTCCTGCAACTAATGATTATTTGTATAACACGTTTAATACTCAAGAAGAATTTTTAACATTTGCAAATAAAATGAAATCTAGAAGTATATACGACTTTGGGGTCGCTATAAATGCAAATGATAAAATCCTTACGCTTTCTACTTGTCAAGGAAGTGGTAAAGAAAGATTAGTTGTACACGCCGTACTCGTCGAATGACTAGTACTTTTTTTTGCAAAAAAAAAGCAAATATATTTGCTCAATTCTTCTTAAAAATGTTGAATATACTGTTACTAGAAGATGCAGTGCTCGAATTATATATTCCTAATTTTTCTAAAAAACTCTCTAAAACCATTTGAGAATCTTTTCTTTCATCGAGTGGTGGAATATTATAAAACATCTTTACTTTCGCTTCATATTCAAATTCTTTAACATCACTTACAGTAAGCAAGCTCTTATTTAAAACGATTTTCTTATCTTTAATTCGTTCTAACGCCTGTCTATCTCTTCTCATAAGAGTATTTAATTTTATTGTACTTGGTTCTAACAAATATATAACTTCGTTACAAGTACCATCAGTATCCAAATTGCTATTATTTAAATCGATTAAAACTATATCGAATTGCATAAATTTATTTTTTATAGTAGAAATTTGATTAGATGTAACACTCATGAGTTCGCTATCATTAAAATAGCTGAAATCATTATTGTTTATTTCTACAGCTAAAACCTTTTTATTGGATAATTGTTTTTTTAACATGTAAACCAACGTTGTAGAACCAGCATCTTGTGTTAGATCTTTAAAACCGATAATTAGTGTCCCATTACTGCTAACATTAGGGTTAAAAAATGAATTATTGTTGGATTCATTTTGACCAAATGGCATAAATGTTTGATTATTATTTTGCATTCCAACATTGAATGGATTATTGTTATTAACGTTAAATGGATTATTCTTCGATTCTTTTAATTTTTGCTCATCATCCATTGCTAAGTCATGATATTGAGCGACGTCCCTATAACTATTAGGATTGTCCATTAAATATGTTACTCCAGATAAATCCCTAGTAAAGTTATAAATTCCTAAACTTATTATTTTTGAAAGATAAGAATTGTTAATTCTAGGATCATCGGTCAAAAACAAAATGATTTTAGAAGCATCTAAATTAGCACTAAGTTTTTGCATAACAGCAATGTTGTAACAATCTTTTATCGCCGTTATATCTATAATCATTCGGTTAAAATAGAAATTTGCAAATGTGTCTGTAATAGTATCGACGTCAAATTCACCGTCTAAACGCTTAATAACATCAATATTAAGACTTGATAATGCATCTTTATATTTATTAGCTATTATTACATTCATTTTTATTTCCTTTCTATTTTAAATTCGATAACTAATTGCAATCCGGAGAATTTGCAAAATCGTATATATATCTGGTATCGCCACTTACTTTAAATGTCGTTAAGAAATTTACTATCGGTAAATCGAATTTAAACCACGTAACAACTTTATAATAAGATCTCTTAGCACATATGTCATCGTTTCCAGTATCCACATCCATATGATATACACAAGCACCACAAGTACCATTATTTTTTTGATCTATGCAATGGGGAGTTCCCCAATTTTCTAATTCATCACATCTACCGCTAGCGGTATATCCTTGTGAAACTAAATAATTTACGATTTCTTGATCTAGTGTGCTTTGATCACTATATCCTTCATGTTCTTCGATTGCAGTTATGATATGGCTCTTAATTCTAAATGCCTTGGCATAGTTTACTGAGATAGCCAAATAGGCAGTAAACAATATAATAAATGTCAAACATATAGAAAATATCCATGCTGCACCAATTGACTCTCTCATTTCCTATTCCACTTCCCTTTTAATCTTCATTATTGTGTACAAGTCTTTGTACCACTTTGGTTACCAGATGCGTCTGTATAAGTGCAAGTCCAACTATTATTGGTTGTACCACTCGTAGTAGAACTCGTTCCGGTGCATACTATAGAAGATCCATCTTCATTAGTAATAGAGTAACCAGGTCCATTGTTACAAGCTTGAGTTAATGCAATTTGAGCTCTCAAAGTTGGTAGTAAGAAAACAGTAAAAATAGCGATTATCGCAGCGATAGCAACGATAGTGATTACCGTTACGCTTAATTCACCTGTCGCTTCCTTCATAAATAAATCAATCCTCCTTCTATCATGTTTCTATTTTTATTATAATTTATTTTGAATAATTTATCAATATTAAGTTGTACTAAATGTCATTAGAATTGCTATAACCATAAGAATCATGACACCAACTCCAGTGACTACGAGCATAGTCATCGTTTTGCTTTCCATCTTTTCGAGGCGTTCTTTATACTTTGTCTCACGAGCTTTTTGTTGCAAATTAGATATCGTCTTAGAAAAAGTCATGAGCTGTTCTTGTTTTCTTTCTTGTTTACCCAAGCTTAATCTGTAAAGTAGCCTCATCATTCTCATAGAATCTCTAACTGGATAATCTCTTGCAAACTGCATATAGGGTTCAACAGACGAATCACCGGCATTTATAGAATCTATAAGCTTTTGTAGTCCCTCTTTGAATATTGAAGGTGCAGTTTCTACAGACTTACCTATAGCTACGGGAACAGTATAATGTTGAATTAAAATTTCAAGATTTTTCAAATAATAAGGTAATTGAACATCTATTTCATGCATATGTTTACTTCTATAGCTCTTTAGATTCATATAAGGAAGTTTAAATACTAATATCGCTATAACGACTGCAAATATAATCGTTAAATAGCTTAAATCAGTAATCAAAACGAATAGTGATAATCCTAATACGATTAGCGCATTACGTATGCGTTTATTATACATTTCATTAACATCCACGTCCCCACCGTAGCGAGCCTTTAATAAAAATTCATAATCTTTTTCTTTAAACTTTAAAAGTATATCCTGATAATCACTAATAAATTTTCCAGTACTAACAATTCCCGAATATTCACAGACAAAGAATATAATAATTGCACATAATAAAATTTCTATATACATATTACTCAGCTCCTATATCTTCATTGTAAAATTTAGTACCGTTTAGTAAAAAGTAAGAATTTATAAGTAGTATCGCATGTAATATTATCTGAATATACCATAAATTAACCATAGTTATATAAGATGATTGACCTAATAGGAATTGCATGAACATTACTAGCAAATATAAAGCTAATCCATAAATTACGAATTTTTTATAGAATGCCGCTCTATCCATCTTATCTCTATATACACCTTCTACTAGCATATCGATATCTTGCATCATATTTTCTAATGATTCGCCAGAGTCTTTTGCACCTTCGTTAGTAATTTGCAAAAATAATTGATGCATATTTTTAACCATATAGTATGGATATTTATCGTTCATAAACTTAAGAGCTTCATCGATAGTTCCATTTGCATATGACATGTCGATCATAGTTTTAACATCACTCAAAATAGGCTCTTCTAATATTCCAGAATCTCTTACTCCCTCAAGTGATTTTACAAAACTTTGGCTTGTATTAAATTCCATTATAACATTCGTACAATATATTTGAACTTCTTCAAATATGTATTCGTTATAGATACGTTTATATCTAAGATAATTTACATAAGGAACTGCTATTATTGCTGCTATAGCATAAGCGATTGCCCATAAGACTGAATAAAAATATAAAAATGCAATCGCAGCTGCTACACCGCCAAATAGAATTACTTGCACAATGTACTGCTTAAACGTGTAGTCTTGGCCTAATTCTTTTGCCTTCTCTTTAACTACTTTATAACTATAAGGTGCGTATTTATCGTAGACGGTACTCACAGTTTCAGTAAAATATTTATATGGCGTATTGCCAGGATTTTTTCTATATACGTAAATAAAAATCACAGTTATTAACATTACTATAAGTTCCATTTTATGCACCTACCTTTTCTTCTTTATTTAATCTAAAAGTATCTTCTGGTAAAATAACACCTTGGATTGCGATATAATCTAAAAGATGTTTAGTTGGATTATTTATAGATATTTTACCATCCAATGTTTTTTTGTATATGATATTGATTTTGGATTCATTTGTTTCATCATCTACATAAAATTCGCATATTTCTAATATTTCACGTTGAAATCTGCCGAGTTTACTGCTATAGTAACCTTTAACATATATTGCAAGTTGTACATACCTATAAATTGTTCTTAAAAATTGTTCTACATCCTGGTTTCCTTCTAGCAAAGCATACATACGCATAGGAACACTCGATGCTTTATCCGAGTGAATTGTAGATAAGATATTGTGCCCAGATGAAATAGAGTTACGAACCGCCATTACAGCTTCGGCACTACGAACTTCGGATAGTAGTATCCACTGCGGGTTTTGTCTCATGCAGCCTTCTAGCAAATCAGAATATGATGCAATATTATTAGTTTTCATTGCAACGATATCTCTATGTGGAAATATTTTATCTAAATGCAATTCCAAAGTATCTTCAATCGTAATTATTTTTTCGTTCTCTTTTATGTGACTAGCTAGATATTTAACTAATTCAGTTTTACCTGAACCAGTTTCACCGCTTACTATTATGTTACAATGTCCTTCTACGCATTTCATTAAAAAATCGTGCATCTGTAAACTAATATATCCTTCATCAATAAGTTTTTTCTTGTTCAAACGGATTTTAGCGGGAGTTTTACGTATAACGCATGCTATTCCATTAGTTGCAATTGATTCGTGAATAAAGTTCATACGAAGTTCAGAACTCTCAGCATCCAGTAATGGGTGCGCCATATTAAATGTCTTACCCATTACGTTTGAGCACTGAAATGCCAATTTTTCCATTAAAGCATTATTTATCTCAGGTCTATCAACTTGATAAATACCTTTGCTCAAAGTTTTAAGCCACACTTGGCCACCGTTACTATACGAAACATCGGTAATGTCATCGTTATCTAAGAATTCTTGAAGAGGTCCAAAATCTAATTGAGAAAATATAGCCTCATTCATAGCAAACACCTCTATTCTGTCTGATTTTCAGTTTGAGTATTTGTATTACCTGCATTTTCTTCAGTATTTGTATTCTGATCACCAGTAGGAGTATCTTCTGCTAGTTGACACTCTGCAGTACCAGTTTCAGTTGTTAAACATTCATCAGGTATTGTAGCGGTTTGATTAAGTATAAGTTCCTTTAAGTAAGAACTGCTTACTAGTGTTTCACCAGGGTTTGCACTATAACTACTATTTCTAGGTACAATTACTATTTCTAAGCCTAGATATTCTGCCTTCTTCAAAAGCAAATATAAATCGTCTGGAACAGCAAATAATAATTGACTTGGCGTTCTCGTCTCTATAGTAGTTTCGAATACATTTTGCCCTTCTTCATCTTTTACTCCTAAAACTTCAATACTCTGTATAAATTTACCATATAAAAGTAATCCCATTTCATCTTCAGTTCTAAGATAAAGATCGATATAGTCACCAGGGAATATTGAATTAGCATAAGTAGATTCAAATGTTACTGACAAATTATATATAGTATATCCATCAGGAATATCGTCAAATGCTGAATCCGGCATTTCCTCAGCTGTCATGATAGACGCATCGTAAAAATAACTATTTTGTGGTATTTCCGTCGCATAACTCGCGTACTTTCCTATTACACTTCCACAATCTGTTATCATATTTGTGCTTACTTGCGAAGACAGCACTTTTACGGTAGATACCATATCGCTTGTTATTTCTGTTCTAGCAGGTATTGTCTGTGTTGCATAGCAGACATAAGTTGTAGTAACAGCGCTTTTAACTCTCCAGTTATAAAAACCATATAATATAACTGTACAAACGATTATCGCTATTAATGTTACGGTGTTCTTATTGCTAAGAAACCTCTTTATCATTGTTCCTATATTACCCATTTTCATTCCTCCTCTTATTTTTTTGGGTTTTCTTTCGAGTACATTTCCAATATTGCGTCGAGTCTATTTGTGATATCGAAAGTTGTACTCTCATAATCTATAATTATCTGTGAAGATCTAGTAGATACTTCGACAGTTACTTTGGGTGGACTTTCATATATGTCATAAAAGTTAATTTCAGTAGTTTTATTTATAGTGATAACTTCGGAAAACCTCCTTATGAAGTTTTCCATAAATTTTTCACTATTGATTCTAAGCTCACCATATTTTCGATAATAAGCGTAGTCTACTGATTCGATCATAGATGCTTCAGATATTTCTTTTAACATGTAATAATCTTGTTCGCTAGTAATCGTCATATCAGTAATGAGAATTACTACCGCTATGATTATGAGGCCTAAAACTATAAACCACCAACCCCATATACTTTCTTTCATAGTTTTACGTCACCTTCCATCCAAACTGTTCATTTTATTTATTAAAATTTTTCTATTGTCATTTAGTTCAGATTCACCGTATTCTTTTTTTTGAATTTTACTATAATTTAATAAGGAGTCATCAAAAATATCTGAACAAGAAGTATTACCATATAATGGCGCTTTTGTATTTCCACCACTAGCAAGACACGTTAAAAATGTACTGTAACAATGATACCCACCATCATCATAATCAGAGCAAGATAAATCCCAGTCGGCATATCCGTTTATACGTGTCGAATTATATTTTCTAATTTGTTTCATGATTACAGGAGTGAGAGTAAACGAAAATTTGTCTCTATCTTCTGAGTTTGTTAGCACCTGATAATCTACACTCTCTATCATACGTTCAATTACAGCGGTAACTTTTCCATCGCTCCAGTTATAACCTAGTGTTCTGTTGTTTGGATTGATATTTCCTAAATCAACTGTTCTATAAAAGAAATTGAATTTTTTTTCTTCAGGTAAATAAATATCGTTGACAACTTCATATTGACAAACATATTGTTCTCCAGCATTTAATGCACCACCTGAGCCAGAAGTTCCATTAAATCTTTCCTCAAAATTGTCATCTGGATTTTTATTTTCTTTTGACTTACGTAATTCATCTTTTAAATTTGTTATAGATATACTGTAATCATATTTCCCGCCAACAGTATTTACATTAACAGGAACAGCATCACCTTTTAACTGTAGTTGAGTTTTTCCTGTTACAGTTGTTGTAGTTACAGTTCCGTCCGGTACATTGGTATACACGGTTGGTAAATGATATGTATAAGTTACAGATTCATCTCTTCTCACGTAACTACTAGTATAAAAATATGTATTAATACTTGGTGAACCACAAGTTGTTCCGCTGCAACTCAATAACAATCTATTTTGCGAATTTTTTCCCTTGGATTGCTCACCTTCAGTCTGAAAACCTCCACTAGAATAAGAATTATCTATGGTTGCACCCTCTTGCCAATAATTATTAGTTATATTACTATCATCATCAACATCACTAGTATCATATTTATATGTATAGGCAACAGGAAATATTTGACCATCTCTATCAAAATAATCAAAAGTAACAGTCGGTTTAAATGAATATTTATACTTATTTCTAACTGTATTAGAGTTTACGCTTAACTGATATGTAGATGCTAAACTTCCTCCACCAGAAAGTTTAGCATTACTTGTTACATCGGTCCAACTAAAACAAGTGTTATATGCATTTATAGTTTTTTTGTAATCATTCAAAGTATTTTCATATGTGCTTTTAGCACTTGATGTCAAATTTTGATACTGAGTTTTGGTTCTAGAATAAGCAGATGAGTAACTTTCTCCACCGCCACTACATGGTGTAGAAGTTTCATAATAACCACTATCACCGCCATAATCATTGCTAGAATAATTTATTGCGTCGTGTTCATATAATACCCATTCTTCCCAATTATAAGTTGCTTCTCTATCGCAATATATAGTCTCTGTTTTACCATCTACAACAGTAGACCCACAAGCTACTTGATATGTACATGTATCTGTTCCGCTTGCAGTTATTTCTCCTGATAAGGTTTGGTAAATATCCAAATAGTCTTGATAATTATTATACTTTCTAGGTAGGTTATCTTCATCTTCATAACTTTTCAAATCTGCATCA
>CALVPA010000006.1 GCA_944350395.1 uncultured Bacilli bacterium | reverse complement strand
CTATTTGATTAGCAGCATAATCTTCTGCATCATCTAAATCGTCTTTGTATTTTTCTTCTAGAATTTTTTTGTCTATCATATCTATTATCATAGTAGACGCATAAGAATTTTTAAGTTCATTATATAATTCTTCTACGCTGATCTTATCCCCATTTTCGAATGTAACGACAGCTTCGCTTCCATCCTTTAATGTTGGGATAGTTTTACTGCAACCACATAATAGACAACAAGCAATCACTACTAAAATAATTTTTTTCTTCATATTTCCTCCCTAACATTAAATATCATACCATTTTCAAAATTAAAATACAAGCAATTGAGAACATTTAAAGACAAATTGCCATACAATACAATGAAAAGAAAAAGGAGGGGTAATTATGAATTCTGGATGTGGCTATACTGGCGTAACTGGCGCTGCATTTATCTTAGTACTATTCATTCTATTAGTTATTATAATCGGTGCTGCGTTATAGTTATAAATAAATAACTATTCTATTCTTTATTCTTCTATCTATTATTTAGTGGCAATGCCAAAAAAAATCACTTTTTACAAAGTGTTTTTTTTTAATTATTCGCTGCTGCTTTTTTTAGCGTTCTTGCTTCTCTTGCACTTATTATAACTTTTTCACCATTTATAGTCATTTTTTGTAAGTTAACACATTGTTTCTTTTTAGTAGCATTTAGTGCATGAGATCTAGCATTACCAAAATTAGGTTTTTTTCTCGATATTTTAGTTGCCATAATATACCTCCCTTAAAAGTCAATTGCTTTTAAATTATAGCAAATATCGGCATATATGTCAAATGTTTTATCTATTATAGTACCCTTGTAATAGAGTTACTTTTTGTGTTAGAATTAATATTGTTAGGAGGATAATTATGGATTATACACCAATAAGTTTTAAAAGTGATTATTCTCTACTTAAAACTCTTTTAAAGATAAAAGATATAATAGATTATGCTAAGAGCAAAAATTCTAAATATGTCGGAATATTAGATGACAATCCATATTATATAATGGATTTTTATGATAAATGTGAAAAAAATAATTTAAACTGTATTTGTGGCATGGTCGTAAAAATAGGGGAAAATAAGATTTTTTTATATATAAAAGATTATATAGGTTATAAAAATATAATAAAGATAAATGAATTAGAGATCGAAAAAAAATTAACACTGGATAATCTTTTTAAATTTAATGAAGGATTAATATGTGTTTTACCATATGAAAGTTATAACTTTTACAACCGATTTAAGATA
Source organism: uncultured Bacilli bacterium (assembly GCA_944350395.1). Lineage (GTDB taxonomy): Bacteria > Bacillota_I > Bacilli_A > RF39 > UBA660 > RUG11867. The sequence continues at coordinate 4,586 of CALVPA010000006.1, read as the reverse complement.
GTGTTCGATACATATCTCGGATACAAAAATAAATATGAACTTAAAAATGCAGGTCAAATCAGCAAAAAGCTTTTATTTATAAACGAAATATTGTGTATAAAAAAAGAAGATGTTGAACTATTAAAATTGCTCTATAATATTGCAGGCACTAATTATGAAGGTGAAGATAACTACATATTAGAAGCAACAGAATTTGACATAGATACTATTTCTAAATTTCAAGAAAATATTTCTTTAAAATTCGATTTTTCTAAAAGATATATTCCAAGTTTTTGTTCTAATAAAGATGAATCTAGAAAATATTTATGGTCTTTAGCGATAAGTGGTTTAAAAAAGAGACTTAATGGAAATGTTTCAAATGAATATAAAAAAAGACTAGAGTACGAATTAAGCGTTATAGATAAAATGGGTTTTATAGACTACTTTTTAATCGTTTATGATTACGTAAAGTTTGCTAAGAAAAATGACATAATGGTAGGACCCGGAAGAGGAAGTGCTGCAGGATCGCTCGTCGCTTATACTCTAGGAATTACGGATATCGATCCCTTAAAGTATGATTTATTATTTGAAAGATTCCTAAATCCAGAAAGAGTTACAATGCCAGATATAGACATGGATTTTGAAGATATAAAAAGAGGGGAGGTTATAGACTATGTTAGGAACAAATATGGAGAAAAAAGAGTAGCACTCATAGTCGCTTATGGAACTCTCGGTAGTAGACAAGTATTAAGGGATGTAGGAAAAATTTTAAAAATAGATAATAAATATATCGATGAACTTAGTAAAAGTGTAGATGCTAAAAAAACTTTACAAGAAAATTTAAAATCTGAAAAATTAGTCTCTTACATCAAAGAACACAATTTTCAAAATTATTATAAAATAAGCATCCGACTTGAAGGGTTAAAGAGACACACTACTATACATGCTGCAGGAGTTGTAATATCGAGTGAAAATCTTTTAGAATTAATACCTACATTCCATACGAATGATGGAGTTCTTACTGGTTATACTATGGAATATCTAGAAAAACTGGGATTACTCAAGATGGACTTTTTAGCACTTAGAAATTTGACGATAATACATAACATATTAAATTTAATACAAAAGACTGACCCTGCATTTAATTTAAATAAAATACCATTAGACGATACTAAAACTTTCGAGATATTTAAGAAAGCAAATACGAATAACGTCTTTCAGTTCGAAAGTGCAGGTATGAAGAATTTTTTAAAGAAATTAAATCCAAATAGTTTTGACGATTTAGTTGCAGCTAATGCTCTATTTAGACCTGGTCCTATGGAAAATATAGATGAGTATATAGCTCGCAGATGTGGAAAGAAAAAAATCGTATATCAACACCCTGATTTAGAACCAATTTTAAAAAATACTTATGGCATAATCGTATATCAAGAACAGATAATGCAAATACTTTCTAAAATGGCTGGTTATTCTTTTGCTGAAGCAGATTTAATAAGAAGAGCTATGAGTAAAAAGAAAAAAGATGTGATGGAAAAAGAAAAGAGTAGATTTATCGAAAGATCTATACAAAATGGCTATACTTCCAATTGTGCTACCGAAGTTTACGAATTAATAGTTAAGTTTGCTAACTACGGTTTTAATAAATCACATTCTGTTGCGTATGCATTTATAGGGTATCAAATGGCATATCTGAAAGCGCACTATATAGATTTGTTTCATTTAAATACACTCAATATGAATTTAGGAAGCGAACTTAAGACAAAAGAAGTTATCGAGCAAGCTAAAAATAAAGGTTTAAAGATTGTAAGGCCTAGTATAAACGAGAGCAAGTATGAATACATTCTTAAAGATGAAACTATAGTTCTTCCACTAACGACTATTAAAAATATAAGCACCGCTGCAAATAGAACGATTGTCGAAAATGCTCCATATAATGATTATTTCGACTTTTTTAAAAAAAATTATGGCAATAATGTAAATCGAATTACTATAGAAACTCTCATAAAAGCCGGGGCACTAGACTGTTTTGGTAAGAGCAAAAACACTTTATTAGAAAATATTGATTCTGCCATAACATATGTCGAATTATGTAAAAATTTGGACGAAAGTTTGATTATGAAACCCGAATTAGTCGAATCAAATAAAGTAGATGAAGAATATTCAGAAATAGATATATTCGGATTTTATATTACGGGACACCCAGCAGGTAATTTTAAAGATAAAAATATAGTAAAAATTTCTAATATGAAGAATTTCTTAAACAGAATTATAACTATGGTTCTCATGGTAGAAAAAATTAAAGTGATAAATACCAAAAAGGGAGAAAAAATGGCATTTGTGGATGTAAGCGATGAGACAGGTTCAGCTAGTGCGATCATCTTTCCTAAAAATAACAATTTAATAGATAAACTGGAAGTAGACAAATTAGTTATGGTAAAAGCAAGTTTACAAAATAGAAATGACGAAATACAAATAATTATAAATGAAATTTTTTCGATAAAAAAAGATTCATAAACAAATATGAATCTTTTTTAGTAATTTGTTGCTCTCAATTCCATAAAGCTTTCTGGATGATTGCATACTGGGCAAACTTTAAGAGCGTCTTTACCATAATATACGTGGCCACAATTTCTGCAAATCCAAACTGTTTCTGCATCTTTGTGGAAAACTTCATCGTTTTGAACATTTCCAAGCAATGTTAAATATCTATCCTCATGATTTTTTTCTATAGCTCCAACCATTTCGAATAGTTTTGCTATCTGAGTAAATCCCTCTTCTTTTGCTGTTTCTGCAAATTCTTTATACATTTCAGTCCATTCGTAGTTTTCGCCGCTAGCAGCATCTTTTAAATTTTCTTCAGTAGTAGGAATATCTCCTCCGTGAAGCTGTTTAAACCACAATTTAGCATGTTCTTTTTCATTATTAGCAGTTTCTTCAAAAATCGCTGCAATTTGCTCAAATCCTTCTTTTCTAGCTTTGCTAGCGTAATATGTATACTTATTTCTTGCTTGACTTTCACCAGCAAAAGCTGCCATCAAATTGGCTTCCGTTTTACTTCCTTTTAATTCCATGTTTTCTATTCCTCCTTTTGACATTCATCACAAATGCCCCTAATAACTAATTCGTAATCCAATACCTCATATTTTGAGGGTACGCTTGACACGATAACTTTTCCATATAAATCGTACAATTTACCACATCTTATACAATGAAAGTGATAGTGCTCAGTACCCTTACTAAAGTGATCAAATTTATCCATTTCTCCATCAATTTTAATTCTCTTTATATTGCCATTATTGACTAATAGATTTAGATTTCTATAAACTGTTCCTAGGCTTATATTTGGAATTATCTTTTTACATTCGTCATAAATCTGATAAGCATTTAAGTGGTCGTAACTCTTATTCACAACATCAAGAATTAAAGATTTTTGCTTAGTCTTAGACATTTAATCACCATCTTTTAGTAATGATTACTAATTTAAGTATATCACTTTTTTTTATAATGGCAACAAAAAACTATGATTATTTGCTTTTTTTTTGTATAATAAATGTCAGGTGATAAAAAATGTTTGAATATATGGGAGATAGACTCAGTAACGCGATTAAAAATATACGTGGTATGGGACGAATTACTGAAGAAAATATAAATGATGCAGTAAGAGAAATAAGAATGGCTCTTTTGGAAGCTGACGTAAACTATGAAGTAGTAAAAGAATTTGTAACAAATGTTAAAGAGAAGGCTTTAGGACAAGATGTCGGAAAGAATGTAAAACCCGATGAACTATTTATAAAGATAGTTAGAGATGAACTTATAAAGTTACTTGGAGAAAATGGAGTTCCTCTTGTAACAAGTGGTAATCCTACTATTATAATGATGGTGGGCTTACAGGGTAGTGGTAAAACTACTACTGTTGGGAAAATAGCAAATTATGTAAGGAAGAGATGCAGTAAAAAGCCTCTTATGGTTGCATGCGACGTATATAGACCAGCTGCTATCGATCAATTAAAGTCTATCGGTAGATCTCTAAATATTCCAGTGTATGATGAAGGAACTAAAAACCCTGTAGAAATAATTAATAATGCTTTAAAATTTGCCAAAGATAATGGAAACGATTATGTAATTATTGATACAGCTGGTAGACTTCAAATCGATGAAAAACTTATGAATGAATTAGTCGAAATAAGTGAAAACTTTAAATTAGATGAGACTATTTTAGTAATTGATGCCATGATGGGACAAGATGCAATCAATGTCATAAACGGATTCAATGAAAAATTAAAATTAACAGGTGCTATACTGACTAAAATGGACGGCAATACTAAAGGTGGTGTCGCTTTATCTGTAAGGCATCTTACGAATGTACCGATCAAGTTTATCGGAGATTCTGAGAAAATGGATGGCCTTACTGAATTTGAACCTAACAGAATGGCAGATAGAATTCTAGATATGGGAGATATTTTATCTATTGCTCAAAAGGTTGAAGATTCTATAGATATGGACGAAGCTACTAACTTAGCTAAAAAGATGCAACATGGAATTTATGATTTAGAGGATTTTTTAAGTAATTTAAAACAAATTAAAAAACTAGGCCCACTTGAAAATAT
>CALVPA010000005.1 GCA_944350395.1 uncultured Bacilli bacterium | reverse complement strand
GTGATATGGTATTTCATAATCAGGTATCTTTGCTTCCCCAAATCTCTCGACTTCGACGTTTTCTGTATCGTCTTTACCAATAGGTACACTAGGGTCCATAATCTGAGGTATAACGAGCATTCTTTTTTTAATTTCTTCTGCTAAATTTTCTTCTTCTTTTTCTAAAGCTTCTATATTTTCAGTTATTTCTTTAACTTTAGCTTTTACTTCTTCTGCTTCGCTAGTCTTTTTATCGCGCATCAGAGTACCAATTTCGCCACTTAATTTATTTTTTTCTCCTCTTAAATTATCGCCATTTAACTTTGCTTCCCTATACTTTTTGTCTAATTCGTAAACTTCATCAACTAGTGGAAGCTTTTCATCCTGAAATTTTTTCTTGATGTTTTCTTTTACTAAATCCTTATTATTTCTTATAAGTTCGATGTCTATCATAATTATCTTCTCCATTCTATAAAAAAACGCGAAAGAATCATTCCATAAAGGAGCGAATCTTTCGCGGTGCCATCCCAATTTATAACTTATATAATACGTGTAACGTCGTATAACTCCGGCATCTATTAAATGCACTCAGAAATAAGATTCACAACTTTATCATATCAGTTTCCACCAGCCACTGACTCTCTTTAAATGATTAAAAAGTGCTACTAGCATTTCCTCATCGAGATAACTGTATTTTAGCACAACTTAATCGTACATTTCAAGTAGTATAATTTAAATATGCAATTTTTTCATTAAATCGCTCTTTAACCTAGCCCAGTCGAAAAAAATGAGTATAAATAAATTGATTATTCCAAATATTGCCGAAATAAGCGCTAACGGTTTAAAAGTTATTATTTCAAAATGTAAAAGTAATAATGGAATTAACTCCAATAATACATTTAAATATATATAGTTGCTGCTCTCTTTAAAAGCAAAATAAGAGACAATTCTCAAAATTATTAAAAATATGCCATAACTTATGCACATACTCGGGAAGACAAAGTTAACGCTCCATCCTCTATACCCTGTGTAATAATCCCATATAATCGCAAGTATTATGACTAAAAAGTTTAACGTAAATAAAAGTTTAAGAACGTTTTTCCTGCCATCCATGATACTTCTAAAAACTAAATAAGTTGAAGCTAAACCTAAGACAACGAAACCGGACCAGCTATATTTAGGAGTAAGTTCATAATTAATGAGAACAGATATTATAGAAATTACGAGTACAATAAACAGTACTAACTTGCGTACAAAATTTTTCTTTATCTTTTTAGTTATGATAGGATATGAACTATCTTCTTTATGTTCTATAGTACTTTTGCAAAGAGGACAAATTTTGCCCGGTGAATCGATTAAAACTCCACACTTTTTACATCTAACCATTATTATCACCTACGATATTACTAATTATTTTAATATCACTTTTAGCGTTTTCGCTTAAAAACTTTATCATCGTTCTCTCTATCTCTTTACTCACAAAATGACTCGTAAATGAAAGAACAATTTCTTCCTTAAAACTTACAACAGTTAATTGCATGTCGTTAGTACTCATAAGACCTGTAAAATATTCTATATGCTTTTCATAAACACTAGGAAGAGATACTACCCCTACATTAGATAAAACACTTGTTTCACCTCTTTGTGCTATTTTGTAAACTTTACTAAGTATAAAATCTTTTAAAAATGAAGGAACTAATCTTATTAAAAATAGCTTTTGAGTTACCATATAAGTATCAAGTAACTCTTGAAGTTTTTCTTTTCTCAGTTTTTCTTTTAGTTGATTATCAACTACACCCACTATATTCTCTAACTTATCTATGCCATCAGATTTATAATAAATACTTATAGTATAGAAAAAATTTCTACTCGTTTTAGAGGGAAATGCATTCCTTAAATCTATTGGTACAGTTATGCCAATAGGTCTATTTAAATCTTTAACTCTGGCGTTTGTTATAATACTTTTTATATATACTGCGATTAAATATATAGTAACAGTAGTTTTAAATTTCTTTGACGCATCTTTAATATCCTTTACATTCATGTGAACTTCTATTACATCGGTTATGGCATCATCTTTTTTTTGAAATTTTAACTTATAAGCTCTTTCACTCTTATTTAATTTTATTTTATATTTAGATTTATCGAACTTTTTAAAATCATCGCTCTCTTTTTCATATTCACTGCTCTCGTTTATTACATCGTCGCATTTTATAGCATACTTTTTATTTAAATAACAAGCTACTATATATTTTAAAAATTCGAGTGCTCCTCTTCCATCTGCTAAAACGTGATAGACTTCTAGATTAATTCTTTTTTTATAGTAACTGAGTCTAAACAAAAATCCATTATCGATTTTTTCACAAGGATTAGTAGATTCTAATTCGACTTTAGGTATTCGATCAGTCTTTTCTAGATAGTGCCAAAAAAAGCCAGACTTCATGACGTATAAAAACATGGGGAATTCTTTAAGTGCATCACTAAGTGCATCGTCTAATAAACTTGTATCTACATCTTCATTTAGTGAGCATGTAAGCCTAAAAACATTAGTCTTTAAATTGTTAGTCATAGATGGCATTATTTTAGCAGAATTATCTAAAGTACACCAGTTTCCACTTCTCATGTAATCATCTCACTTTACTTAAAAATTATATTATATTTGTATTCCTTTTACAACTTTAAAGTTTAAAAAAGGACCGCAGTTGGCCCAATAATTTTTATTATGGTTAATAAGAATATTACAAATAATTGCACTTTTATTACGCCATAGCGTAATTTTTTTAAATATATGGCAATTTATTACGCCATGGCGTAATTTTTTTAAAAATTTGCGCTTTTATTACGATAACAGTTTAAATTTAACCAATTATTTTTTGTCGCTCTTAGGTAAAGCTTCTTTCCTAGATAAGTTTAGTCTACCGCGGTTATCATAGCCAGTAGCTTTTACGACTATCTCGTCTCCAACTTTTACTAAGTCGCTAGGTTTATCGATTCTCTCGTGTGCCATTTGAGATACGTGAACTAATCCTTCACAACCGTCCCAAAGTTCTACAAAACATCCGAAATCTTCTACTTTAGTAACTTTACCCGTGTATATTTTGCCTATCTCTACTTCTTTGACGACATTTTTGATCATCTCTAAAGTCTTATCGATTATCTCTTGATTATTGTGATATATGATTACATGTCCATCGTCATCTATATCGACCTTTACTGCGTCTTTGTCGTTTACAGATTTGACATTAGATGCAGTAAG
>CALVPA010000004.1 GCA_944350395.1 uncultured Bacilli bacterium | reverse complement strand
CACCGACTGTTCCGATTACTGTTTGATTGGTAACCGCATCACCAACTTTTACATTTATGGTAAGCAAATGCATATAGGTTGATGTGTATTTTACTCCATTAATAGTGTGATATATATATACTTGGTTTCCACCACATGATGCTTTCCATATAATTTTTCCGACCATACCATTAGCAACTGAATAAACGCTCGTTCCTTCTGAATTACCACCGATATCAGTTCCGCTATGAAATTTATATTTTTCACCTGTTACTGGATGTGTTCTATATCCATAAGAACTAGTGATTACACCTTTTTTAAGGGGTCTTAAAAATCCTGTATCTCCTTTGATTGTAACACAAGAATTAAAATCTTCATTTTCTCCACAACCCATGCTCTCATAATATTTTATAAGTGATTCTGTCGAACTTATGTCATCATCAATACTCAATGCATCTTCAATATATGTATTTAATTGATTACCTAAACTAGTAAGAGAATTTTCTAAATTTTCAATCTGTTTATTTAATTCAGTTTCACGATTGGCTAAATCGATTTGCAATTGTTCGTTTTCATCTATTTTATCTTCATAGTCGCTTACGAGAGAATCGTTATAAGAAGCTAGTTGTTCACTTATGCTCATTCTTATTATGAAATCGGATATGCTTGTAGCGCCAAAAATATATTCTAGATAATTATTGTCGCCGCTAGAGATTTCATAAGTTCTCATAAGCTCTTTAATTTTACTTTCTGTATCAGCAATTTCGACATTTAAATTTTCAATGTCGATTTTTGCTTGTTCGATCTTCTCTTTATTCTCTTCTATTTCAGCTTGCGCATTCGATATATTGGTCTTATTTTGGTTAATCTGTGCTTGAGTTTGCTGTTTACTGCTATCGGCTACTGCTTTTTGTTGTTTTAACTTCGATAATTCTGCACGAAGTTCTGCAAGAGTATTTGCACTTGAAGATGCACTTACAGATAATGGTGTACAAAAGTAAGGTATTAATAGCGACAGTGCTAGGCAAAATACAGATAATCTTTTTACATTTTTTCTCATATTTTCAGATACTTTCTAACAGCTTTGTAACTTCCGAACATACCAACTACGGCACCGATTATTAAAAGCAATATGCTAACTTTAAATACAAAATTATATGGTTGAATTAACGTAATTATATCTGTAAACATTACTCCTCCCATCTTATCGTAGAAAAATACATAACCGTATATTGTACAAAGTATTGGTATGATACTACCAATTATTCCAAGTATTAATCCTTCGAATATAAATGGCAATTTTATTACAGCATTCGAAGTTCCTACGAGTCTCATAATATCTATTTCATTTTTTCTACTATAAATTGTAATCTTTATAGTATTACTGATTAAAAAGGCAGTTACAAAGATCAGTGCTATTACTGCAACTATCATAACTTTTTTTACAACATCAAAAATTGATAATAACTCTTCTACCATTCCTTCGCCGTATTTTACTATATCTATATTTTCTAGATTTTCTATAGTGGTCGCTGTTTCGCCTATATCTTCAACATTTTTAACGGTTATTACAAAACAGGCTTGTAGAGGATTTTCTCCTTCTTCCCACTCGCTCATAATCTTGTTAAATGTATCGTTTTCATTTTGCATCGAATTTTTGATATCATCTTTAGATCTATATTCGTATTTTTCAATATTAGGTAATGCTTCTATATTTTCCTTAAGAGCTTCTATATCCTCATCTGTCGCATCTTTATTTACAAAAGTTACAATCGTTAAATCATTTTCTATATCTGTAGTAAAATTGTTTACGTTGCTACTAAGAATAATAGCAAATGCTACTATTAAAAGAGTAATTACTATACAGGAAATAGATGCGATGCTTAAGTTTAAATTTCTAAATACACTTTTGACCGCATTACTAAATCCCCTTCCTAATATTCTAAGCGGCTTCATCTACTTTATAACTTCCTTTCTCATAATCTCCGACCAGTACACCATTTTTAATGACTACTACTCTCTTTTTCATTCTATTTACGATATCTTTATCGTGAGTAGCCATGATAATGGTAGTATCTAAATCTGTATTTATAGATTCAATAACTTTCATTATTTCTTTAGATGTATCAGGGTCTAGATTTCCAGTCGGTTCATCACAAACTAGCACTTTAGGTTTGTTAACTATCGCTCTTGCAATACAAACTCTTTGCTGCTCTCCACCTGACATCTCGTGTGGGTAACTTCTCAGTTTTTCCTTTAAACCAACATGTGTCAGTGCATCGATAACTCTAGGTTTTATGTCTTCTTCTTTGTATCCATAACTTTCGAGTACAAAAGCCACATTTTCATACGCCGTTAGTTTTGGTAAAAGCTTATAATCCTGAAACACTATACCTATTTTTCTTCTTAGTTTATAGACTTTATTATTTTTAAGTCTAGCAACATTTACTCCGCCAACGTAGACATCGCCTTTAGTAGGTTTCTCTTCTCTATAAAGCATTTTAATGAGCGTAGATTTACCACACGCTGTTTGTCCGATTACAAAGACAAAATCTCCCTTTTTAATCTTTAGGTTCATATTAGCAATCGCCGTAACACCATTTTTATATATTTTATAAACATTTTGTAATTCAATAAAGCTCAATCTTATACACCTCGTATCATAATTATATCACAATTTTTAATTATTTTAATTGGTAATTTTTTCATTTACACTAAAATGGTAAAATAGCATATTTTTGTCCACCATTCACTTCATAGCAATTATTCGCTAAAATAAAAGCGTATGGGTCCATTATGAGAATATTGTGTTTAAACTTTTCATATTGTGCATTATGCACAATACAAAATAACATTTGCTTTTTCTTTTCAAAAAGTCCACAATGAACCTTTATTTCAGTTGCCCCTGTATTGATTTTATTCATTATATAGTCTTCGATTTCGTCGTTCTTTTTCGAAATGACATAAACCATTTTTTTAGTACTTATACTATATAGAATATAATTTGTAATTTTATTAGAAATAAAGATTATCATAACTGCATACATTATCTGAATTGGACTAAATACTATTCCACTAAATATGATTATTGTATCCTGAATTATAGGGGCTATGTGCGTTATAGATTTTTTAAATTTATGTGAAAATATCTGAATTACTATATCAGCTCCCCCGGTAGAATAACCTGCCCTATAAATTATTCCGCTCCCTATTCCGTATATAATCGAAGAAATCATGAGTAAGAGTAGATCAGATTCGATATTTAAATTTATGTTACCTGCAAGTGGTTCAGTTAGAGATAACATCAAAGGATAAACGATAGACCCTAGTAAATGTCTAAAAGTATCTCGTTTTCCTAAAAATATAAAGCTTACAATGAGCAGTACAATATTGCTAATCGTTATAAATTTTGTCGTATCAAATCCTGTCAATTTTTTAAATATTATAGCTATTCCGCTTACACCACCAATAACTATATTTTTAGGTACAAAAACAGTATTGTATACCATAGATATTAAAAAAACTCCAAAAATAAAATAAATAAGTTTTATTACAATATTTTCTCTCTTGATGTGCAACAGAAAATTTTTCATACTCTCCACCATACTAATTTTACAAAAAAAAGAAAAAAAAGTAAATATTTTGTAGAATTATAAAAGAGAAGCTATAAGCTTCCCTTAATCCATGTTTTCTAATTCTGACATTATGTTTGGAACCATTTGCTTTTTTCTACTTATTACATTTGGCAAATATTCTCCCTCTTCGATGTTTTCAACATTGTATGCTAAAGACATAATCTGTCTTGCATTGGTTGAATAAATTACATAAGATCCATTATTAACTATGTCTGTAATAAAAAGAGCCATCAATTTAAATCCTTTTACTTTGCAAGTCTCGTCTAAAAATTTAACAAATTCTTCTTTCTTATTCAAAATTTCTTCAAAATCGAGAGTCAAAATTTGCCCAATTCCAAATCCCATATCATTGGCCTGAAATTCTTTATAGTCATAAAATACTATTTCATCAATGCTTAGCCCTTCTAAACTAGAACCAGCTTTTAACATTTCCATACCGTATTTTTCGTATTCGACACCAGTAATCTTAGAAAGTTCCTTTACTACATTTCTATCTATATCTGTCGTAGTAGGACTTTTTAATATGAGAGTATCTGATAAAATTCCTGAAAGCATAATTCCTGCTATATCTTTTGGAATTTCAACATTGGATTCTTTGTAAAGTTCATAGACAATTGTATTCGTACTTCCTACAATCATATTTCTAAATGAAATGGGTGCGTTTGTAGTTAAATTACCTATCGCATGGTGATCGACAATTTCTAAGATAGACGCTTCATTTAAACCATCTACACTTTGTTTAAAATCGTTGTGATCTACTAATATAACATTTTTTCTGTCATATGAATTTACATCTATTAGTCTTAGTAAACCATTACATTTGTTTTTATCTATAATTGGATAATTTGTATGTTTTAATTTGTTAGAAACCTCAAAAAAGTCAGTCAAATAATCTTTTGAAGAAAATACTACCGGTTTTTCATTTCTAACAATGGTTTTAATATAATTCGATAATCCGATCAATTTAGATACTTCAAAAGCTAATTTTTTAGTTTTAATTATGTTTACTTTGTTCTTTTTAGCTTCCTCGTATTCGCTTTCTAGCAAATCTTGATTTCCTACTAAAATTATCATTTTTGCATGATTATTTATACAATAATCAATAACATGTCTTCTTCCGCCAACTATAACGATTGTTTCTTTAGTAAGGTTTATTTCTGACATGAACATTTCACTGCTATAAGTGGCAGCAATAATTTGACCTTTTATATCATCTTCAAATCTGAGTACTTCTTCTCCGTCTAATACTTTTAAAATGTTGTCGTACGATGCGTCTAAATAATCGAAGTCTCCTTTTATTGAATCTGTTGCAATTTCTTTTAAAGAAACATATCCCATGAATTTTTTCTTATCGCGAACGATTGGTAAACCAGTAATTCCATTATCAACCATATAAGTATAGACTTCATAAATAGAAGCATATTCGTTCATCATGATATCTCTTCTAAATGGAACGTCTTCAATCTGAACCTTTACATCGTTTAAAAATTTTGGAATTTCAACATTAAAATGTTCTAGTACAAACTTTGTCTCTTTGTTTATTTCACCTAATACTCTAGGTTCCGTATTCATACCTAACTTGTTTTTTAAATACGAAAGTGCTATAGCCGAAGTTACGCTATCGGTATCTGGATTTTTATGTCCAATAATATATGTTTTGTTCATAATTGCACCTCTTTCATTTACAAATATAATTTTTGTATAAATGATTATAACACTATTTTGAATAAATTTAAATATTTTATTTAGACTTTCTGTCCTGAATATAATAAGTGATTTTGAGTAATAACTTTAGTGGAGTAAATCTTGTTAGAAATATTACTACTTTCATTTTTATAGTAGGTACTATCACTAGTTTACCTTTAAACATTTTATTTAGTGCATATCTGGCAACATAGTCTTTATTGGCACCCTTTATATAAAATGTTCCTTTAGCAACTTTATTAAAATTAGTATCTACTGGTCCAGGACAGAGAGCACTTATTTTTACATTAGATTTTTCTTGCCTTAACTCTTCATATATAGCTTCTGTAAGTTTTAAAACATAGTTTTTAGTTGCATAATATGTACTAAGTTTAGGCCCTGCCATAAATCCAGCGCTAGATGCTACGTTCAATATGTAACCACTATCTCGTTTCATGAAATCTTTTAGAAATAATTTAGTCAATATGTGAACTGCCCTTATGTTGACTTCTATCATTTCGAGTTCTCTATCTAAATCTGTTTTATTAAAAAAACCAAAAAGCCCAAATCCTGCATTATTTATAAGAATATCGATATTATTATCTTTAATTTTTTCATATAAACCAAAAACTTCTTTCTCTTCTCTCAAATCGCAAACTATTATTTTGCTTTCAGTTTTTATATTGCTTTTAACTTTTTTTAATTTTTTTTCATCTGTTGCAACTAGTATTAAGTCGTATCCCCTTTTTGATAATTCATATGCTAGAGATTCACCTATACCACTACTTGCTCCTGTTATAAGTGCTTTCATCTATTTTTCACTCCTAAGTTCAAATAATATATCTCTTAATTCGACAGCCTTCTCGAAATCTAATTCTTTGGCAGCTTTTTTCATTTCATTTTCTATCTTTATCATTAATTTTTTCTTATCTGAGTTACTCATTTTAGGTTTATCGGCTTCTTCAATGTTGTTGCTGATTACATCTCGTATCTCTTTAATTATAGTTTTTGGAACTATACCATGTTCTTTATTATATTCTTCTTGAATTTTTCTTCTTCTTTCAGTCTCTTTAATAGCCAAGCTCATGGCTTCACTTATCGAATCGGCATACATTATTACGTGTCCATTAGCATTTCTTGCTGCCCGCCCCATCGTCTGAATTAAACTTCTCTCGCTACGCAAGAAACCTTGTTTATTCGCATCCATTATACATATCAGACTGACTTCTGGTATATCTATACCTTCTCTTAATAAATTAATTCCGACAACTACGTCGTATTTACCTTGTCTCAAGTCGTGTATTATTTTCATTCTTTCTAAAGTTTTTACTTCATTATGTAGGTAAGCAACTTTTATATCGAGACTCATGAGATAGTTAGTGAGTTCCTCTGCCATTCTTATCGTCAAAGTAGTTATTAGTACTCTTTCATTTTTATTTTTTCTATCATTAATCTGCTCGATTAAATCATCTATTTGTCCTTCAGTAGGTTTAACTTCGACAGTAGGATCTAATAATCCAGTCGGTCTTATTATTTGTTCTGTATATTTATTATCTACTAAACCTAGTTCATAATCTCCTGGGGTTGCAGATACATAAATAACATCGTTTATCTTTTTATCGAATTCATCGAATTTTAATGGCCTATTATCTAGGGCACTTGGCAATCTAAATCCATACTCTACTAAAGTTGTCTTGCGCATCCTGTCTCCATTATACATCGCTCTAACTTGTGGCACAGTAACGTGTGATTCATCAATCACTAGTAAAAAATCTTTAGGAAAGTAATCGATTAAAGTTGTAGGTGTTTCACCTTCACCTCTAAGTGCTAAATGTCTCGAATAGTTTTCTATTCCATGGCAAAAACCGGTCTCTTTTAACATTTCTATATCATAAGATGTTCTCTCTCTGAGTCTTTCTTCTTCTAAAGGTTTATTATGCTCCTTAAAATATTTTAGTCTCTCATCCAATTCCTTTTGAATTCTCTCTATCGATATTGCTAACTTATCGCTATCTGTTACAAAGTGACTAGCTGGAAATAACGATATTGTCTTTTTATTTTGAATAATTGCTGCAGTTAAAACATCGAATGTACTTATCTTTTCTATTTCATCATCGAACATTTCAATTCTAATTCCGGAACTTTTTTCATTTGCAGGTATAACTTCTATTACATCGCCATGAACTCTAAAAGTACCTCTATGGAAATCGATTTCATTTCTTTCGTACATCATGTCGATTAATCTAGTAAGTATATCATCTCTCTCGATAGTATCCCCAACGGTTAAAATTAACATATGTTTTTTATAATCTTCTACTTCGCCTATACCGTAGATACATGAGACACTCGCAACAACTATTACATCGTCATAGTTTAGAAGCGAACTAGTAGCACCGTGCCTTAATTCATCGATTTCATCGTTTATACTAGAATCCTTTTCTATATATGTATCACTACTTGGAACGTACGCTTCTGGTTGGTAGTAGTCGTAGTATGAAACGAAGTATTCCACGTGGTTTTCAGGAAACAGCTCTTTAAATTCACTATAAAGTTGTCCTGCCAAAGTTTTATTATGTGCAAGAACTAAAGTGGGTTTATTTACTTTTGCTATCACGTTAGCTATAGTGAACGTTTTACCAGTACCAGTAGCTCCTAAAAGGACTTGTCTTTTTTTTCCAGTGTTTATACCGTTTACTAATTCATCAATCGCTTTTGGCTGATCACCGCTAGGCTCATATTTCGATACTAATTTGAACATATTATCACTCCAATCATAAAATAATAAATTACGTTGTTGTATAAGTATTTTTTAAATTAAATTAATTCGTAATTAAAACAAAATAAAAAGTAAAAATATTTTTTTTCGTTTTAAATTTTATCATTTTTTATACTTAAACACAAGATTACTATTAACTTCATTTTTATTATGGTTTAAAAATAAAAAGTTAAATTAAAAATTTATTATTTATAATAATAAAATTAAAAACAATCTTTTTTTTGATGATTGTTTTAAATTTATTTTTGACTTTTTTTATGTTTTCTTTTTTTACTTTTGCTCATATTAAAAATTATAAAAAGACCTATTAAAATTAAAATTATTGTTTTCATATTTGGATTATTTTTATTGCTATTATCTATATTCAAAGCTTTTTCGTTATTAGTGCTTTCTTCTAATACTGGTGTTTCAACTATATAGTTATTATCGACATAATCAATAATATTTAAAGCATCTAGGACATTGTAAAACTTTCCATCTATGCTTTGTGCACCTAGGGTTACTAATGCTATATCATTTTCTTCAAATTCGAAGTAAGCAGAAAAACATAAGCCTGCTTCGTCAGTGTTTCCAGTTTTACTTCCGAGTATTCTGGATGTATCTACATTCATTTTATTCCCGTAGTACATTACAGTTGAAAATACCTTTAAGCCGTTAGACAATATATATTCTTTAGTTGTATAAATTTGTTTAAATATATCATTTTTTAATGAATAGTTTAGTAATAGCATTATATCGCTTGCGGTGCTATATTGACCTTCTATATCTAATCCTGTTACATTTATAAAATAAGTGTTGTTCATTCCTATTTTATTAGCTAAATTGTTCATAAGATTTACGAAGTTTTCAATGCTTCCGGATATGCTTATCGCAAGTGAATGAGCAGCATCTGCGCCACTCGGTAAAATGGTAGCATATAATAAATCTCTATATGTTACTCGATCGCCTACTTTTAAACCCGCAACAGATGCATTCCAATATATATCGGCGAGCATGTCTTCTGTTATAGTAAGGTATTCATCTAAATTATCTATATTTTCAATTGCAACTATCGTTGTCATTATCTTAGTGAGACTTGCGACACTTCTTTTTTCTTCTCCATTTACATCGCAAAGCACTTTCTCGTTAGTCATGTCATATACTACAGCACTTTCTGAATTTAAATCAGGGCAATAATTTACAGCGCAAACTTTCAATGGAATGATTAATAATAATATCAATAACGATCTTTTGATAATAACCCCTCCTCTAGTAAATTATAACACACATTTATTCTTTATTTTGACTAAATTAAATAAAAATGTTATTATATAGCGCACGTGGTGATATTATGGAAAAAATAAAGGAAAATTCACAATTTAGCGATAAAGAAGCTAGGGAATTTATTGCATTGCTTTTTGACGGCTATCAAAAAAGAAAAGAAGAAAAAAGATTATATGGTAATGAAGAAATACCAATAATAATAATCAAAGCGTATTACAGTTTCGTAACAAAGCCAGATTTTAGTCGCATCGTAAAAAGTTTTAAAAAAAGATATATATTTAATGAAAATAAAATTGAAGAAGTTCACAGCAGAGAAGAAATAAATGGTTTAGGCGCAGTATATGACTATATTCAAACTTTTGAAGATTTAGAAAACATCTCTATTTATGATTTATCTTATATTCATGAAGTTTTGTATTCATTGACTCCACATCCAGAATTTGGTGGAAGATACAGAACAATGGATGCAAGACTAGCTGGTACGAGAATAGAATTAAGCATGAGTTGGAATATTGTTCATGAGATGAATGACCTTAGACCAGAAGTTAATGACATTGTAAAAATGGGTATAGAATTAAGAAATAATTTCAATACAAAAAGATTAATTGAATATATTGATAGATGTATAATGCTAAAGTGTAAACTAATTAAAATTCATCCATTTGGAGACGGAAACGGAAGATCTATTAGAGCATTTATGAACCTGTTGTTTAGGCTAGTAAACATTCCTCCTACATATATAGAGGAAAGAGAAAAAGATGCATACTACAAGGCAATGGGAAGAGCTATTGGAGATGGCGATTTATCTGAAATTTTAGATTTTTATCATTATAAAATTTGTGACTCTATTATTGAATTAGACATAAAAGTTAAAAATAATGAAATGGAAAACGACTATATTGATGAACCTAAAAAAATGTAAAAAATGAGAGATATGAGTAAGCAGAGCCTACTTTATATCTCCCATTTCTTTTATTTTGTAAATCGTTCCTTCTCTAGTGTCTACTAGTTCTATACCTCTAGACGCCAGTTCATCTCTGATGCCATCTGCTTCAGTAAATCTGTGTTCTTTTTTTAATTCTGCTCTTTTTTCTATTAGCGACATTATTTCTTCGTGTTGAGGATGAATTGCATCGTGTTTTTCGCTTATCAAATCTAAACTGAATACTTTATCAAAACTTCTTATAAGTTCCAATTTAGTTTTTCCTGTTAAGGAATCATCTTTAATGACGTCGTAAAGGACAGTAATCGCATTTGCAGTATTCAAATCGTCTTTTAAAGAATCCATAAATTTTTCGTTATAGTCTTTAAATGCTGCATCTTGAAATTCACCTTGAGAAGAAATCATAGAGATTCTATTTAAAAGTTTTAAATAAGCGTTTTGACTAGAATTTAAAGAATCAAATGAGAACTCTAAAATTTTGCGATAATGACTCATTAAGCACATAAATCTATAAGAAAGTGGATTATATCCTTCTTCTATAAGAGTCGAAACCGTTATGATATTACCCTTACTTTTACTCATCTTTGTATCCTTTAAATTTAGATGTTCACCATGAAACCAATAATTGCACCACTTGTGTCCTAAATAAGATTCTGACTGTGCAATCTCATTTGTGTGATGTGGAAAAATATTGTCTACCCCTCCACAATGTATATCTAAATATTCTCCTAAATATTTAATGCTAATACCAGTACATTCTATATGCCATCCAGGATACCCAACACCAAAAGGACTTTCCCATTTGAGCTCTTGATCTTGAAATTTGCTCTTAGTAAACCAAAGAACGAAGTCTCCCTGATTTCTTTTGCCAGCATCTTCTTCTACTCCATCTCTTACTCCGACTACCATTTCATCAATTTTGTGATTTGTTAATCTGTAGTAATCATCTACTTTTGTGATGTCAAAATATATATTTCCGTTTGAAGCGTAAGCGTAACCTTTTTCTAGCAAATTTTCTATTATCTTTATATAAAAATCTATATTATCAGTTGCTTTACTTACGATATCTGGCTTTCTAATATTTAGTTTTTCACAGTCATCAAAAAATGCTTTAGTATAGTATTCTGCAATCTCTAAAACTGATTTATGTTCTTTAATAGCACTATCTACCATCTTGTCTGTTCCAGAATCTGAATCACTCGTCAAATGACCGACATCCGTTATATTCATAGCACGGGTGACATAATAGCCTACGTATTTAAGCGATTTTTCTAATATATCTTCAGATATGTACGTGCGCAAATTTCCGATATGTGCAAAATGATATACGGTAGGGCCACAGGTATACATTTTAACTGTCTCCGGTGTATTTGGTAAAAATTCTTCAATAGAATGAGTTAAAGTGTTATATAACTTCATATTTGTCCCTCCATTATCATTTTATCATAAATTTTTTTTGTTTCCTATACCTTCATTAAAATTTTATTTATTTTATATCGATTTAATTCCTTTTGAACACCCCTAATACCATATTTGTCTATGTTACCTCTATCTATTATTTCATCAATTTCTTTTTTCGTTAAAGGATCACTACCGCCTTCTCTTTTTATGTATTTTTTTGCTGATTCTCTATCTATTTTGTCATAGCAAATAGTTTTATCTAACCTTCCGCTCAGTTCTTCAGATAAAATTCTAGAATTTGGATTAGTATTTTTATTAAAACCGATACTACTTAACACAGGATTATTGCTTGTCATAATAATTGTGGCATTATCGAAGTGAATAGTTTCACCTTTTCCATTTCTGATGTAACCCTCATCTAATATTTGTAAAAACAAATTCTGAACTTTAGAGCAAGACTTTTCTATTTCATCTAGCAATATTATCGAGTAAGGATAATCTTTTATTCTATTGAAGAGACAATCGTCGTCGTAACCCACATATCCTTGGGATGAGCCTATCAACTTCGTTATAGAGATTTCACTGTTAAATTCACTCATATCTAAACGCAGGAAATGATTATTTCCAAATAAATTATTTGCAATTTCTTTTGCTGTATAAGTCTTACCTACGCCGGAAGGACCGGTTATCAAAATAGATAATGGTTTAGAATTATCTATTAAATATTTTTCTTTTAATAGTTCCGTAATTTCATCTATTTGAGTGTCTTGACCATATATATGACTTTTTAAAACTTTGCTCAAATTAGACAATTTATCGTTAAAGTTATCTAGAATGGGCATATTAGCCTTGTATTCAATTACTTTTAAAATGTCGCTTTTTGCTATCTGTATTTTAGACGTATTGCTTTCTAAATTTTTAATTTTTAACTCGGTTTCTAAAACATCTTTATATTTTTTTTGAGTTAACATTTTTTCTTTCTTTTTATATAGTTCAGAAAGTGCATTTTTTTGGTTTGGTCTAATAAGTTGTACATGTGCACACACTGAATCTAAAATATCTATCGATTTATCTGGATTATATCTATTAAATAT
>CALVPA010000003.1 GCA_944350395.1 uncultured Bacilli bacterium | reverse complement strand
AGTGAGTTTACAGAGTAGCTCATCGCTGTACATCCTTCGATATAAGATAATTCTGCTTCGTCATCTACGATGATTATAGTTCTTTCAAATTGTCCCAGTGCCATGGAATCGATCCTAAAGTAACTCTGAAGTGGTCTATCAAGTTTTACTTTAGGGGGAATATAGATAAAAGATCCACCACTCCAAAGGGCACCGTTTAAGGCAGTAAATTTATTTTCATCGTATTTAACTAAATTATTAAAGTATTTTTTAAACAGATTCGGATATAGTCTTAAAGCATCGTCCGTACTTAGGAAAATTATTCCCTTTTCGTTTAGACCGTCCTCTAACTTGTGATATATTACTTCACTTTCGTACTGATTTGTTACACCGTCTAAATATTTATTCTCGGCATCTATTACTCCTAAGTCGTTAAATCTTTTCCTAATCGCACAGTTGACCTCTTTCCAGTTAGAAGCATTGTCTCCAGTTTTTTTGTAATAATTTATAGAAGAAAAGTCGATATCTAGCTTTGGACCAAACTTAGGCATACCTAATTCTTCGAATTTGTGGAGTGAATTTATTCTAAATTCTGTCATCCATTTCGGCTCTTTTTTAATCTTACTTATTCTTTTAATTGTGTCTTCGTTTAATTCTGTAAACATAATTTCACCTATAAAAAATTATACCACTAAACGTGTGATTAGTGGTATTATTTTATCGATATATATTCTTTCATCCAATTTTCGAACATCTCTTCATCTTGGTACTTCGATAAATCATCGTCTTCATTCGCATCCAAATATGAGACAATTTTTCCGTCTTTATAGATTATTACAGACGGTGCATATTTGACTGTCTCGATGGAACTGGTCTTTGCAAAATCATCGTATGTAATCTCATAAAAACTTATACCATATTTTTCCATAAATGATGCGAAGACTTTATCGCATGGAACACTAAAGGTGCAATATGGCAAATAAGTAAATACTACGAACGATTTTTCATAATCTATAAGTGATTCTAATTCGGTATCGTTTATGCTCATAAACTTGCCTTCAGTGTTGTAGTATTCTCTATCTAGATAAAATTTATCTGTGTTAGAGGTGTCTTTTTTACTTACTACTAAGAGTATTACTGCGGCTACTATTATTAGAATGATTAACGATATTATGACAACTTTCTTTTTCATCTATTTTACCTCTGTTAATTCATCGAAATCTATGTCATGGTATGGTACTTTCCAAAAGTCATATGTCGTTTTACCGTCTATAGTCTTTTTGACTTCTACGTTGTTTTCTCCATTATAGTACCAATATCCACCGATGTCATATATTTTATTTTCATCCCATCCGAGAGATACGAGTAAGTTCTTAGTCATGCCTGCATAACCACCACCGCCACACATCAAGAAAATATATTTGTCTTTTGGAAAATAGTATTCCAAATATTCGAGTGACTCTTCATAATTTGCAGTATATGTTCCGTCTTCATTTTGAGTAAAAAGTGTCTTACCAGTATAAGAGTCACCTACTGCTTCAGGTAAACCTTTAACTTCTGTAAGAAGTGGATATGGCACAACCTCAAAACCTTTTATAAATCCGGATAGATATGAATCTCCCCCAATCGCTTCATAATTTCCTGGGTCTTTAAGCATTCTCATATCTCTATAAACACTGTCTGGTCTATTTAGGTACTCGTCTATTGTACTTTCATTTATATTTTTATCTATACCGAGCAGGCCTCTTTCTCCGCCAGTTACTTCTGGAAGTGGAAGAGCACTTAACTTTTCACTGCTTCCTTTAATATTAATAGCATATATACCTAATATAATTGTACATACAAATAAAACCCCTGAAATAATAATCCATATTTTATTTTTCATAAAAACACATCTCCTAACTATTATGGCTAATCTGCCTTGTTTCTATAACCAATTATAAAATAGTTAGAAAAAAAGTAAATAAAGTCTTGGTTGAATAGACTCAACCCAGAGTTGAATTCAAATAAAAAAACATATGCTAAATGCATATGCTTATGGCTTATCTTGCTTCTACGATGAGTTTAATTGCCGTTTTTTCTTCTCCATCGATAGTTATATCGGTAAATGCTGGAATACATACTAAATTTTTTCCAGATGGAGCGACAAAGCCTCTTGCGATACATAAAGCTTTAATAGCTTGATTTAAGCTTCCTGCACCTACAGTTTGGATTTCTACTTCTCCATTATTTCTGAATACATTTGCAATTGCTCCTGCAACTTTGTTTGGATTAGATTTTGATGAAACCTTTAAAATTTCCATTATTAAAAAACTCCCTTTCACAATTTAAACATATGAATTAGGGAGTTTTTATATTCAAAAAATTTATTTTTTTCTAGCAATTGTCTTTTCGACTACATTTTTAATCATGAGTTCGTTAAATGGTTTTTGGATTACATCTACGATAGGATATGCAAATGCCTTATTAAGAGTCGCTTCGTCTGCTATACCAGTTATTATAGATACTGGAACTTTATCGTATAGATTGTTCGCTTTAAAGTACTCTAAAACTGCAAAACCGTCTACATTTGGCATATTTAAATCCAGTAATATGCATACTAGTTTTTCATGAGGAGTATTAGCAACTATGCTTATCGCCTCTTCCCCATCTTTTGCAATCTTTACATCATATTTTCCATCGAATATTTTTTGGACAAAATTTCGTATTACGTTTGAATCATCTACAACCAGTATAGTTTTATCTTTAATAATATTATTTGCTTCGTCTAAATCAGACACTTCTACGCCCATGTACTTTTTAAGTACATTTATCATCTTATGTGCTTCTTTTATTAGAGCATCATAGTTTGCAGTTACATAATAGAAGTCGTTTGACTTACCTGCAAGTTCGTGTTGGTAAAACATATCAGCTAAATTCATAAGTCCAAAATACTTGCAGTCACTCTTTAAAGAATGAACTATAATGGCATAATTAGCCATATCGGCTTCTTCCTTATATTTTTTAGCTTCTTCCAATTTACCATCTACTTCTTTTAAGAAGTCCTCTAGCATCTGGTCATATGTTGCCATATCTCCAAATAATTCTAAACTTTTTTGTACGTCTACTCCATTGTTAGTTAATATAGATACATCTTTCATAATTCACACATCCTATCCTTCACTTTAAAAATTTTTTTAATACTCTTATAAGTTCTTTTTTTTCAATAGGTTTCGATAAGTAATCGTTGAACCCCTTTTCTAAGTAATGTTCTTTCATTCCACTTATTGCATTTGCAGTAAGCGCGACAACTGGAATATCGAATTTATCTATTTTTTTAAGTTCTTTAAACGTTTCTACTCCACTCTTATGTGGCATCATATCATCTAGTAATATTAAATCGTAATGCTCATTATTTTTAATTTTGGTAATACATTCATCTCCACTGTTTGCTGTTTCAACTTTCATTTTAAACGGTTCTAACAGTTTTTCTGCAACTTTAAGATTTAACTTGTTATCATCTACTACAAGCACTCGCTTGTTTTTAAAATATACCGTTTTATCACTGTTTTCTTCTACTTCGTACTTAATTGTAGGCTTTTCTACAATTACTTGGTCTAAAGCTACGGTAAATTTAGATCCTTTTCCATATGTACTATGAACGACAATATTTCCTTTCATTAATTCTACAAGTTTCTTAGTAATCGCTAATCCTAGTCCACTACCTTCTATAGATGTATTCTTTTCTAAATCCAATCTTTCGAATTTATTGAACAGTTTATCTATATTCTCTTTCTTAATTCCGATTCCAGAATCTTCTACAGAAAATATGAGTCTGCAAACTTTACCTTTTTTAACCGAACTAACCTTAAATTCGATATATCCTTCGTTTGTGTATTTTACGGCATTTGTTAACAAATTTATGCATATCTGCTTAATTCGGGAATGATCTCCATAAAGATTTTTAGGTAAATCTGGGGCAAAAGATGTCTTAAATTCTATAGGTTTTTCTCCTAACCTCGATTTAGTCAGTGCAACTAAATCATCTAAAATATTTTCTAAGCTGTATTCGGTATTTACTATTTCTATCTTATCCGCTTCAATTTTAGATATGTCTAATATACCATTTACTAATTCTAATAAATTTTCGCTTGCATTCATTATGTATTTTATATCGTCTTTAGCACTATTAGGAAGATTTTCTTCGGAAAGACTATTGCTAAATCCTACTATAGCATTGAGCGGTGTCCTAATCTCGTGTGACATATTTGATAAAAATTCTGTTTTTGCTCTATTCGCTTTTTCAGCTTGCTCTCTAGCTAAATTTAACTCGCTTATCATCTTGACATCAGGGTTTTCTATCGTAAAATACATTAAAAATATTATAAATGTTTCCATCGATGTGATAAGCGTAATTGATGGATATACTTTTTGAATATAAGATATAATAGTGCCTAGAACAATAAATGATATAATTGGTATAAATTTACCTTTATTTATTTTATTGAAGTTTTTAATCATAGAAGTTATCCATACTAAAATACAACAAGCTGAACAAATATACACAAAATCAACAGCCATGCCGGTTGCATAATTTATCGAAACGTCTACCGGTAAAACAAGCATTGTTATCCAACATATCATGAATAATCCATAACTTATTTTTTCCAAAATTCGGTAATATATTGGCTTTTTAGTTTTTGATGTCTTATAACAGATAGTATATATATATAAAGTAAATAATAGCAAAAATAGTTCAAGATAAGTAAGATAGAACTTTACAAATATAGCTGGTAATATTGGATTTCCGATAAATTTACCACAAGCTAAAACGCATAAAGATTCTAAGATAAGTCCAAAAAAATTGGCGACAAGAATATACGAAAATAGTCTCGTTTCAGCAGAATTTATGTGTTTTTTGCTAAAGTAAAATATATTTAGCATTATCGAATAAAATATACTCACCACTATAAAATAAATGCCCATTTTACTATCACCATAATCAAATTATATCACAAATACAAAAAAAAGAAAACATTACTAATTTATGTTTTCCTTGTCATTTTTTTCCATTTTAAGTACTTTTGGTTTTGTTATTAATCCTTCTCTTACTAGGCAATCGTTAATACTAATGGTATTTTCTAATCCTTCGTTAGATAACGCTTGTGAATCTCTTTTGCCGCTATGAGTAAATGGAAAACCTTCTTCATTGGTTCTATATCTTAAATATATACTATCAAATAATTCTTTAGGAATCATTCCATTAAGTCTCATTGCAACGCTATCTAATACTTTATCTTTATCAAAATTCTTAGTAGGTTGTGGTTCAATATGAATAACTATATCAATTCCATCGTTACCATTTGCAACTTTTACTACAGAGCAAGACATTATAGTTTTGGTATCCTTTAGTACTATTTCTTCAATTTTATATAAAGGATACTCACTTCCGTCAGAAAGTACTATTAAGTCCTTCATTCTTCCTAAAATTTTAATTCTTGGCTTTTTATCTAGTTTTTTAGCAAAAACCCCGATTCTTAAATATTCCCTACCATCTTCAGATTTATATATTGCTTTCTCAGTCAATATTGGATCATTATAATAACCTATCATGTTACAATTTCCGCCTAAAACGAGTTCTCCGCATTCTTCTATTTCACAGCTAGAACCATCTTTTCTAATGACATCTACATTGGCACAAGCAAGTGGTGTAAGTCCAATCGTCTTATCTTTAAAAGAATACTGTGGAAGTTTTTCCTTTAATGCTTTAAATAGGGTTATAAATACTCCACTGCTTTCACAAGTTCCGCCACCGATTGAAAAAGCTACTGGTGATATTGGAAAAGGAACTCTGCCTGTTCCAAATTTGTGCTCACGTGAAACTCTATTAAAAAACTTTTCTTCTCCAGGAGAAAGTGCTTCACCTACAACTATTGGAATATATAATTCTGGGAATTTCACTTTTTTAAATTTTTCGTCGAATGTAAGTGCTTTGCAAAAACTATCCCAAAATACTTCTGTTGCCGTTACCATATTTGGCTTATTTATTACAATTGAATAAGGGAAAAAATCCTTATCATAAATAGGCTCTGGACAAACCGTACAACCAAGGTATAATGGATCTATAATACTTGTAGTAAGTATAGTATGTGAATACGTTGGAATGTGTGCTAAAGTCCTAACATTTTTCATTTTAGGCATTCCGGACACATCTGAATCTTTAAATCTAGCAAGCGTCATATAACTTCTTACTGCATGTAAAACCGCTTTAGGTCTACCAGAATTGGTAGTTCCACTAGTATACGTAATAGTAAATGGATCTTCTAAATCGACATTAGCGGTTAAACTTTCTTTGATATCATCGCTATATAATCCTCTTTCTTTTTCCATAAATTCCAAATAGCTTTTGCCATATGTCTCAAATGATTCACCTGACATCATCAAAATTTTACTATCTTTTTTAAAATCTCGTAAGTGATTACTAAAATCTTTATATGGAGCATCGAATTCCATGTACGGATCCAAATGATTTTTTAAAGGTAAAGAGTCACTTAAAGAAAACATGACTACTGCCCTAGTATTTGAGTTTTCAATAACATCTTTTATTTCTCCATAGTTATCATCTGTTACAAATACCATTCCATTTCCAGCATTTTTGAGCATCTCTTTTAAATATTCTTTATCGAAGTGCGGTCCAAAAGAATTCATAATTGCACCGATTCTACTTATAGCTAAAAACATATAAATAAATTCCGGTGTATTAGATAGACATAAAGGAACTATGCTTCCTTTTTTAAATCCGTGTATCTTTAAAGCAGCACTATAAATTTCTACTTTGTCAAATAATTCTCTATAAGTTATATTATTACCTCTATAACTTATAGCTATATTGTCTAATCTATTTTTATTTTGTTTATAAATTTCTTGATATAGTGAATAATTTCTATTCTTTTTTAAATCTTCTATTGCTAATTGTACTTTATCCTTCATTAAGTTGTATTACCCTCCTGCCTTTTAATTCTAGCAAAGAGAGATAAAATTGTCAAATGAGTCATCTTTAAACTTAAAAAGACGCATTTTGCGTCTTATGTAATGGTTTTTATAATTGTACTTACCATATCGATGTTATCGATAGTATCACTTATTTTATCTGTCGGATTAAGTCTATATTTTTTTTTCATCTCTTTTACAAACAAATCATAATTTTTGCTATTTCTGTTTAATTCTTTATACCATTGAGAATTTTCTTTTAAAAATTTATGCATCTTAGGATCACTTTGCAAAATATA
Organism: uncultured Bacilli bacterium; assembly: GCA_944350395.1. Lineage (GTDB taxonomy): Bacteria > Bacillota_I > Bacilli_A > RF39 > UBA660 > RUG11867. The sequence goes on along the minus strand of CALVPA010000003.1, from coordinate 4,995 downwards.
TTGTGTGACTACTTGCATTTTTAATCCTCAAATATTTTATTTATCGGTCTAGCAGTTTGAGGACCAACTTTACTTATCGTACTAGCACTAGATTTTCCTGTCAATTCTTGTATTACTCCTATAGCCTTCTGAGCTGTATCGATATATTTTTGAACATTATCTATATTTATATTTTTAAATACTTTCGCAAGTTCTCCTAAACTCGTCGTTACATCGACATCAGAAGCTACTTCCTTTTTAGAATTGCTGAGATAATTATCCCACAGTTTTTCATCCGTTCCGTATAGATCATATACTTCGTATAAATCTTGCCAAGTATGTCTCTTTTCTTTTACGATTGTTACTAAGGAAGGATGTTTAGAGACAAAATCCTTAAATTCATCTTTCTTACTCATAAGTGATCACCCTATTAAAATATATGATTTATCAAAAATTTTGTTTCATATCTTCTATAGTTATGAGTGCTTTATCTATGAATCTGTGAGTTATAGGTGTATCTTTTATACAATTGATACGAACGATCATATCGTCTAAATATTCTCTTAAATTAAAATTAGATCTAGTCTTATTAAAATTGATATAACTAGTCAAACTGTAATAGATTGAATCGACATATATATATTTTAGCAATTTATCGACTAATCTGTTTACAACTTCATCTTTAGATTTAAAATTTGCTAAATCGCTTACATCTTCGCACATCTCATCTGGTTCTATAATCCTAGAACATAAATATGTATCGATTATTTCTCTATATTCTCCATTACTGTATTTTTTGATTAAATCTACAGTTCTCTTCTTTTCGCCATCTTTATTGTAAATTATACCTAATACTTTAAAATTAGAAATATATGATTGTATTTTATCTTTATCCAATTTTTTAAATTTACTAGAAAACATTATCTCTTTAGAAATACTCTTCTTATCTATAAATGTTTCTATTTCGTTATTCTTTGGTATCTCCATAATTTTATTATCTATATAATTATCGAATAGATCTATTCCTAGCATCTGATAAAATCTAAGAGTTTTGATAAATGTCGAAGCTTTTAAATCTGTAAAATAAGAATAAGGTTCGTAATCTGGTAATACAAATATCTTATCTAAATCTACTCTCTCATTTATAAGTCCCATAATTACCCTTAAAGTTTTATACGATATTTCATTTTTTTCTAATATAATGGCATTAGTAATTATCGACATTTCATAAAATAAACAGTTAATTAACTCTAGGTAATTGCCTGAAATAAATTTGGTAATTAAATCTTCTTTTAGAAATATTAAACAAGGTTTAATGCTATGAGAACTTAAGCCTTTAAAATTATCCGACACGTGTACGAATTCTATCTCACAATTTATGTGATTACTTTTATTATAATCCAACACTAAGGACCTAACTATTTCTTTGACTACATCTTCTTCGAATATATGATTTATCTTTAAGGCATGATTTTTAATCATATTTAAGGCTAGATCTATACTGATAAAACCATTAGAGTTATTTTTGATATAATTAGAGAGAATATCAAATTCTTTAGAAGATAGAGTCTCTCCATCATTTAGTTTTGACATTATAGGATTTAAAATTATGCTTACAAGTTCATCGTATGAAAGTGATTTATTGAATATATAATCACATAATTCTGAAAATACCAGATCATCTTTAGCATATTCATCATTTTCTTTAGCAAATTTAATTCCCCTAAAAAAAGAAGTATTTAAAAGATTCTCAGGTTTTTTCTTAAATTCGTCTAATAAAAAGTCGTCATAAAAACTTTTGATGTAATTTATAGTACTTTCTTTCTTTATATTACGTTCTTCTTCACTTGTAACAGGGTAAATGTGATATAAATTTTTACTAAAAAGTTCCTGTTCTATGAAATTAAGTATACTAGATAAATAATCTTCTTTACTCATATTTTGAAAGTATTCTAAATTATTTTCAAAGTCATTTTTAAACATTTCATAGAGTCCCTTATTAGTAAGAATACTGTTTATGAAATTTGGTGGAATATTGCTTTCACATATCAATTTTGAAAACATCATCCACCACTCTCTTTCTTAGTTTTTGCACATAAACATTTATATTGTATATGTCTTCTTTTTCTTGCACTTCTTTTTTATTCATTCTATCGATGTAATATTTGTATAAATAATATACTAAAAGTTCATTTGGCAATATAAGGGTTTCGGATTCTAGTATATCCCACGAAAAATCGAAACTATTATAGTCTTCTGAATCCATAAGAAAGCCCCTATAATTTGAACTGTTCTAAAAAGTCATCGATAGTTAGTTCTTTAAATTTTTCTTTTGGCTCATCTCCAACCATCTTAGGTAACTCTGCAGAATCTTCTTCTACGTACTTTTTGGTATCGACCAAACTAGGAATCAAGGTTACATTAGTTATCTTTTCTTTAGTTACACTACTACCTGTACTAGCTAAATCCATAATCGATATTTCACTATTTTTGATCTGTTTTATCTGATCTCCTGCCTTTAAAGAAAGATGTGATTTAGAGTCCGTAATAAAAGCGTTTAAGATATTATAAGATACAGTCTTAGTCTTCTTTATTAAAGTCTGTCCTCTTTTGGCTCTAGATGTCACTTGTAAATCGGTTACTTTAACTCTTTTAGCAGTCTTATTGTCCGTGAAAACAGTCACATATTCATCTTTAGAACTGTATGTTAGACCTGCGACTACTTCATCGTCATCTTTTAATCCTATACCTTTTACACCAGAAGTTTTAACCCCACTTTCAGGTATTTCTGATGCGTCGAATGTAAGATAGTATCCATTTTTAGTTATGATTAATACTTTATCTTTTGTAATTTCTGCACTTACTACTGTATCTTTATCTTTAAGTTTTATTCCCGGATAAGTCTTGTTATACCTCTGTACGAAGTAAGATGCAAACTTACTTCTTTTTACCATTCCATTTTTAGTAAACGTAATTATCTCTCTATCTTTGAAGCTATCGTTCATTATAAATGAATTTATAACGCGTTCATCTGGACTAACGGTAACTATGTTGCTGATGTGTTTGCCCATATCTTTCCATTTAGCTTCAGGTATTTCATATACCGGTATGAATAAATAATTACCTAAATCAGTTATGATAGCGAGTTTATCCAATGTACTAGCACTGTATAGATTTAATACGGTATCTCCTGGCTTTAATCCAGTCTCTTCATCGTTTGCAGAATAACTCTTTTGGCTTACTCTCTTTAAGTATCCGTCGCTAGATAAAACTACGACTACGTTTTCATCGGCAATGAGTTCCTCTTCACTTATTTTGATTTCGGTAACTGTATCGCTTATTTTAGTCTTTCTAGGAACGCCATACTCTTTCTTTATTCTCCTCAAATCTGACTTTATCTCATTGTTGAGTTTTTGTGGATCGTTTATGATACCTTTTAATCTCTCTATCTCTTTGTGTAGTTCATCTAATCTCTCTTTTAAAGTTACTATATCTGTATTAGTTAATCTATATAATTGGAGCATTACGATAGCTTCAGCCTGCGCTTCTGTAAAGTCGTACTTTTTAACTAAATTATCTTTAGCATCTGCCTTATTCTTGCTCGATCTAATAGTTGCGATTACTTCATCTAATATGCTGATCGCTTTTACTAAGCCTTCAGTAATATGGCACTGTTTCTCTGCAAATGCAAGATCCCATTCACTCGCTTTTTTAACTACGAACTGCTGATGCGCGATATAAGCATCTATTATAGGAATTATTCCCAAAAGTCTTGGCCTTCTATTTACGATAGTGACGTTGTTAAAATTATATGTAGTCTGAAGTTCAGTATTCTTAAGTAAATAGTTCATGACTAATTCTTTATTAGCGCCACTTTTTAAATCGATTACAATTCGCAAATTGGCATCTTTGTCGGATTCATCTCTAACTTCCTGTATGCCATCTACTTTTTTATCGATCCTTATCTCATCTATTTTTTTCACTAGAAGTGCTTTATTAACATCGAATGGTATTTCATCGATTACTATTTTGTCCTTCCCTTTTTCTTTTACAAATTCGTACTTACATAGGACATTTATCTTACCTCTTCCTGTCTCGTACGCTTTTCTAAGGCCGTCTAATCCTTCGACTATACCACCCGTCGGAAAATCCGGACCTTTTACTATTGAAAGAATCGTATCTAGTGTGCAGTTAGGAGAATCTATTCTCTTTATAGTCGCATCTATTACCTCAGAAAGATTATGTGGAGGCATGTTAGTCGCATAACCAGCACTTATACCAGTACAACCGTTTACTAAGAGGTTTGGAAATCTCGCAGGAAGTACAGTAGGTTCCAATTTAGTATCGTCGAAATTGGGTGCAAAATTTGTTTTCATCGCTTCGAACTTATCTACATCTTTTAAAAGTTCCTCACTTATCTTAGCTAGTCTACACTCGGTATAACGATATGCAGCTGGTCCATCACCATCTATAGAACCGTTATTACCGTCGACTTCTACTAAAATATGATTTTGTTTCCAATCTTGAGATAATCTTACTAATGCTTCATATACTGACGAGTCTCCATGTGGATGATATTTACCTAAGACTATACCAACTGCGTTAGCACACTTTTTAAATTTTTTATCGTACGTATTGTTATCTTTATACATCGCATAGAGTATTCTTCTTTGAACCGGCTTCAAACCATCCCTTACATCGGGAATTGCTCTATCTTGTATTATATATTTAGAATAGGCACCAAATCTATAGCCCATTATGTCTTCCAAGCTATAGTTATATATCCTATTTATTATTTCTTCCATCCTTAACCACCTTAACACATTTTACCATACTTAATAAAAATTGCCAAATTTTTTAATAAAATAAGTGGATATAAAAAAAATAAACATACGTTTATAGTAACTTTGGTTGTATTATAAATAGTGTTGGTGAAAAAACATCAATACTATTTCTTATATAAAAAAAAGACATAAATTTGATACAATGTAATTGATAAAAAAATAAACATCGAAA
>CALVPA010000002.1 GCA_944350395.1 uncultured Bacilli bacterium | reverse complement strand
AGGGTGTTGCAGACCCACGCCTTACCACTTGGCTACGATTCCATCAATTATAATTAGATTATATCAAATTATATTCTATATTTCAATTAAAATTACACAAAAAAAAAGCAAAGTTAATTTTCAACTTTACTTTAAATTTAATATATACCTTTTATTTCGAATTGTAATTACTAAATCTATTTTAGATGCTTTGCTTGCTTGTGAGTCCACTTGTAATATATATTGATCGGTAAGCGCTTGTGGAGTTGCATTTGTAACTGCAGATATTTTATCGTCATATCTTATCTGTACAAATGCATCGAAGAAAGATAGCGATGTTTTTTTATTAAGTGCAAATGTGGAATTATCATCAAGGCTCAAATTGCCATCTAGCACTAGAAGAGTCTTAGATTTTTCTGCATCAGCCGTCACTACATCGGTCATATCTTTGCAATCATACCTGATACAAGCTTCATATTTATAGGTAAATTTATTTTTAAATTCGTAAGAATTTACTAGTAGTGATGAATTTTCTAAAATTGAATCATAAAAAGTAATTGGATTACCGACATCGTAAGTTCCTACGTCCTCAATGTCATAATAAGTCGATGGTTTAATAGATACATTTTTAACTTTTGAATTAACAGTACCAGCTTTGTATTCGACTTCATCGATTACTCTTAAAGTGTATTTTTTGGCAACCTGTTTTTTACTCAGTTCATATACTAAAATGTATGTCGAGCTGGAATCATTCTCAATTTTTTCTTTAGAGTATCCTGCACCAAAGTCTACAAAATAAGAATTTCTAGTAAGTGTCGGATAAACTTTTCCATCGTTAGTTAAGAGTTCATAATTAGTAAGCTCTAAAACAGTAGAGCTTCCGCTCGAATTCGAAAATGTAATATTAACTACTAAAAAATATTTTCCATCTTCTATTTCTTGGCCTCTATAATCTATATTGGTCAAATAGGAATTATTAACTTGTAACGACAAATTGTTCGCAGTAAATTTTTGATTTTTATTATAAGTTCGATTATAGACGGTAAAATTCAAAATGATCATGATTACAAATATAATGGCTGTTAAACTTGCCAATATAGTAAACATAAATTTATTCTCAAGTACGTAATATTTAAATTCTCTTATCCTTCTTCTCAAATAACGAAAATATTTATAAGAGTCTACGCCGAGTACAAATTCGAATTCTTCGTTGTCTTCTTCACTTAAATCCAATTCTTTTAGATCTTTTGAAAAGTTAAACTTTTTTATATCGAAGCCGACACCTCTTATAAAACTCAAAATTAAAAATGCTATTTGCGGTAAACTGATTATCAGGGTTACATCTCTTAGCACCATGGCATTTCGGATCGAAAGTGCATTTGAATCCATAGATTTAAATAGTACAAAATATAAAATCAACCCTACAAGATAGAGTATGTAGTAAACGCTCAATAAAATGTAAAATGTCTTAGGTTTTTCCTTTTTCTTCATGAGAAGATACATTGCAAGAGAAAATACCACTATTATAATAACAATTAAAAACATAAATATGGTTATATAATTGCTCGGAACTGCATCGCTCAAAGTGGCATATGTATTACTAACATATCTACTAAAGAAATTGTAAATGTTGTAAGTTCTAAATAGCAGATAACCGATTAATAAAGTTAAAACTATATGTATGAGTCTAAATTTCTTAATCAAAAATGCATATGGCTTTTTTAATATCACATTACCACTCCTTATCTACAATTATTATATATTATCAAAACTGAAAAGTAAATAAATAAAAAACGAAGTTTTTGTCTACTTCGTCTTATGTACTAATAACTGACCTTCGAGCAAATATACGATGTCGTTCTCATTTAAAAATCTGTCTCTAGTTGTTCCAAAAAGGTTTACGACGCTATCTAAAGTATCTCCCTCTTTAGTTATATAATAACTGTAATTTGCTTTAGGTATTAAAAGCATCTGACCAGGATATATATAATCATTGTCGTTTAGTCCATTTAAATTTGCTAAAAGGCCAGGGTTTATATTATATCTTTTTGCTATTTGATACAGATTATCACCCTTTTTAATAGAATAATATTCGAAATAATCTTTAGCAGTATCCGGTATGATTATGTCATCTCCTATTCTCAAAAAATCACCAGGATTTAAATTGTTAATATCCATTATTCTTTGAGGTGTAGTTTTATATCTATCTGCAAGAAGCTCTAAAGTATCTCCACTTTTTATTTTGTAAATATTGTACATATAATCACTCCTATCTATAAAATATGAGTGATTTTCCTAAATGTTAATATACAAATATTTGGTTATCGCTATTAAAATTCCATTCTTCATAGCTCATTAAGAGTATTTCTCCATAATAAGGATTATAGAAGTATAGATGGTCCTTTACTAAATAATAGATGTTTTCATTATTTATTCCTACTATTTTATCTACAATTTTACTGCTCACTAATCTTTTGTTTTTTCCTTTATAATATTTGAGATATAGTTTATCATCTTCTAAAATGTAGTTATATATACTATCACTGCTAAATGAATAGACGTTGCTTGATAGTTTTGACATTCTTACGCTTTCCCAACCATTATTCCATATTTTTCCATCATCGCTTTTATTTGTAATAATTTGTATTTCTTTCTTTTTGGGATTTAACGCATACTCAATTTTATTTTTTTTATCGATTAAATATATCTTTCCATCTAAATCGCCTAAAAAGTACGAATTATAACTTATTTCGTATTTTAGTTCCCATTTTTCATATTTACCCGTTTGAACATCTATTATATAGACACTTTTAAAATTGTATTCTTCATCATAATTTGCAGTGATTAAATAATTTTGAGATAGATAAGATAAATTATTATAATAGCTCTCTTCATCGAGAAAATTAATTTCACTCTGATTTTCGCTATCTAAAAAAATGTAACCTTTATAATTCCAGATAAGTACTTTTTTATCTAAAAGTGCATTAATGTCTATGCGATTATATGTTTGATTTAAAGCAGTGTAGTCTTTACCTTTATAAAATTCTTTAAATTCATCGTTATTTACGAGTTTATAATCGATGCTTTCATCGCCTTCATAGCAGACTGGTACAGTGTCTATGTCATCAGATATAAAGTAAATACATTCGTACTCTTCACTTTTATATGACTCTATTTCATCGATCAATTCCTTACCATGTATATATTTATTTTGAGTACTATACTCATAGATTTTATCATCTTTTGTTACTGCAAAATAATACATATCAAGTTTCTTTATAAATTTTTCTTCGACAGTATATCCATCCTTTTGATACGTTATTTTATAATCTTTAGGTAAACTTAGCACTATAAATAGTATTATAATCAATATCAAGGCTAGAAATGTGAATAAAATAGTTTTCTTCTTTTTCATTTGTACTCCTATAAAAAAGGAATTCTATTAAATAGAATTCTCTTTAATTCATAAATTTTTCTTCGCTTCCATCATGAATGATGTTATCTCTGTCTCAATTTCAGGAAGTGCCGCTTTAGAAATATTTGAAAGTTCTACTTTTTCTTTAATTGTATCTATAGTTATGCTTCCCCAAATGATATTCGATCTGACTTGCATATCGTTATAAAGATCAGGAGTAATAGAATTTAAGAAATATCCGAACAGTACCCGTTTTTGACCAATTAAAAGTCTTTCATTTGTAATTGCTATAACCGCGGTTTCAAAAAAATCTAATGCTTTAGCGTTTTTTTGAGCAGCAAAAGCATATGTAACTACTTCTCCTGGATTCAAATGTTTCTCGATTATCTCCGCATGTTTTTTTAACCTATGGTGAGTAACAGTACTAGGATATTTTCTTTTGAAAGCCATTACTTGACTATAGACAGATTCCATTTTTACTCCTCTTTTCTAATCTTCAAATTCGATCATTCCGACAGTTTCAAGTTTAGTTAATAAAGTATCTTTATTTACGTAACCACTTATGCAATCGATTACTTTACCATTTTTAGTAAATAGTGTTAATGGTGTATCGAAACCATCAGCTAAATTAGCATCTTCATCTGTACCAGTACATGATGCAGGAATCTTAAGATCTAAATCCATAATCTTATCGTATTCTTCACTATCATAGGTAGTAGAGTCGAAATAATAGATATCGATGTTCTCTTCCTCTGCAACGGTATTGTATACAGGTTGATATTGATTGCAATAGAAACAGTTACTTCTGCCAAATACTGCCATTGTTACAATTTTCTTGCTATCGACAAGTTTCTCGTAAGTCTTGGCATCTTCTGCAACCTTATAGTAAACTAAATCTTCAGCTATTCCGTTCGCACTGTATTCAGAGATGTAATCCTTAATTGTGCTTGACTTTAACTCATCGGTAATCGTCTTAACGACAGAACCATTAGATATAAAGTAATAAGCAGTATCACTATCTACACCATTAAACAACTCTATAACTTCATCAGAACTTAATTCATCGTAATCGATATAGTAAGCTTCTAAGCTTCTTCCAGTACTGCTGTCCGAATTTGCAAATTCATCTATATACTCTCTAATATCGCCTTTTATCGTCTTTGTATTTTCATCCGAAGATGGAGCTACATATACTAAAGCGAAATTATATGAAGATGTATTTTGAACAGTCGTATCAAAATCGGCATATTCGATAGTTTTAATAGTAGAATTTGATATCATATCTGAAATAATTGGAATACATAGTATTATAACTACTACTACGATTAATATATTTCTCACTAACTTGCTATTCATAACCATATCTCCCTTCTAATATCATTTTACATACTTTTTTTTAATAAATCAATTTTTTTTATTAAATTTCTCAAATATTTCACTTAATTCCTTTAATCTATCAACATTCCAAATTTCTATACCGAGTGCTTGAGCTTTATCGTATTTACTACCTGGGTTTTCTCCAACTATTACGACGTCCGTGTTCTTACTGACACTTTCACTCGTAACTCCTCCATAAGATTCTATTATACTTTTAAGTTCATCTCGCGAGTAATTTTCGATAGTACCAGTTATAACAAATTTTTTACCTGTTATTAGATCACTTTTCTTTTCCTCTGGACCATCATAATTCATGTTTATACCCAATTCTTTAAGTCTATCTATCATATTTAGGTTTTCATCTAAACTAAAGTATTCAGTAATGTTTTTCGCTAAAATAGGGCCAATATCTCTTATATTAGTTAAATCTTCAAAAGTAGCTTTTTCAAATTCATCCATTGTTCTATATTTTTTAGCTAAAATTTTAGCATTTTTTTCTCCAATTCCTTTTATTCCAATTGCATATATCAGATTTTCTAAGCTTCGCTTTTTTGATTCTTCTATGCTATTTAGAAGGTTATTTATACTTTTACTTCCAAAGCCTTCAAGCTCCATAAGTTCTTCTTTTTTCTTATCTAAGTGATAGATGCTTACAAAATCTTCTATAATTCCCATGTTATAAAAATCTTCGATTATTCTTTCTCCGAGTCCAATTATATTCATAGCTGGTCTATCTACGAAGTGGATAAGTGCCTCGATATTCCTCGCAGGGCATAAATCGTTTGGACATAATAAATCGATACCGCTATCAGATTTAATTAGTTCACAATTGCATATAGGGCACCTGTTTATTTCGATTATTGGTCTAGTATTTTCCCTTCTTTCAGGAACATTTCTCACAACTTCTGGTATTACGTCTCCAGCTTTTCTGACGACTACTATATCACCTATTTCGAGACCTCTTTCTCTTATAAAGTCCATATTGTGGAGAGTTGCTCTTTTTACAGTGCTTCCCATTATTCTTATAGGCTCTAAAACTGCATTAGGAGTAATTTGCCCAGTTCTACCAACTGTAAATATGACGTCTGTAAGTTTAGTAGTGACTTCGAGTGCCGGAAATTTATACGCTATTTCCCATCTCGGATATTTAGCAGTTGATCCAAGCCTGTGCTGTTTATCTATATCGTTTACCTTTATTACTATTCCATCAATGTCATATGGCAGACTATCCCTCTTTTGAGTCCACTTTTCTATGTATTCGAGTACCTCCTTCATATTTTCAACTTTTTCGATGTTAGGATTTACTATAAAACCATTTTTCTTTAAATACTCTAGAGCTTCATAGTGGGTCTTATAAGGTGCTTCTGGAACGTGGTAGAAAAAAGCATCGAGTTTTCTACTCTTAGTTACACTGCTATCTAACTGTCTTATGCTACCTGCAGCAGCATTTCTAGGATTTTGAAATAAACTGAGGCCTGCCTCTTCTCTCTGTTTATTTAGTTCTTCGAAAGATTTTATAGGCATGTATATTTCTCCTCTAATTTCAATCGTATCACCGCTCGGAATATGTAGTGGTATCGATTTTATTGTCTTAACATTGTGAGTGATGTCTTCACCTACTATTCCATTTCCTCTAGTCGCTGCTCTAACTAAATATCCATTTTCATAAGTTAAATTTACGGATAATCCATCTATCTTTAATTCGCATACATACTGAACATCGTCGACTTCTTTTCTTACCCTTTTATCCCATTCAATTAGTTCATCTTCATTGAAAACGTCAGCCATGCTCATAAGTGGAACTCTATGTTCTACTTTTTTAAAACCACTTATAACTTCAGCGCCTATTCTCTGACTAGGTGAATCTTTTGCTATGAGTTCAGGATGTTCTTTTTCTATTTTTAATAGCTCGTCCATGTAGTTATCATATTCCCTGTCAGTTAAAGTAGGATTATCGAGAGTATAATATTCTACTCCTGCTTTATTTAAAATTTTAACTAGTTCTTTATATCTTTCTTCGACCATAAAAATTCCTCCTATAATTTGCTAACACTTATGTGATTCTTTTTAATTTTTTTTAGTCCACATTTGAAAGCGACATCTATTAAATCGCCGTTCATATTTATTATTACTCCATGACCAAATTCGCTGTGGTTGATTAAATCGCCAACTTTTAAATCGTCATTTTTATCTGTATATAACTTATTTAAATCGAGTGTTTCTTTACTCTCAATAGGCGTACTCGTCTTTATGAGTTTGGAATCGATTTCACTTATAAACCTACTCGGTATATTACTCGTTTCTTTTCCATATAAAAGTCTTCGTTTTGCATTCGTTAGGTACAGAATATCTTTAGCTCTCGTTATACCTACATAGCATAACCTTCTCTCTTCATCGAGCCCGTTTTCTTCCATCATAGAATTAGTATGAGGGAATATTCCTTCTTCCATACCCACTAAAAATACTACGTCGAATTCGAGACCCTTAGCACTATGTAGTGTCATTAAGGTCACAGCTTCTCCATTTGTTTCATCTCTATCGGAATCGCTCATTAAACTAATTTCACCTAAAAAATCGTTTAAATTTTCACTTCCAGTTCTATTTTCAAAAGAGGTAGTCAAACTTTTAAATTCCATTAAGTTATCGAGTCTTATATCGCTTTCTAGGGTTTTATCGCTCTCGTATTCTAATCTCATTCCACTTTTTTCTATTATATAGTCTACGAGTTCAGTAAGAGTATGTTCTTCTAAAAACTTTTGCATATCTAAAATCATTTCTCTAAACTCGAGTTCTTTTTTAGTCTGCATACAGTCAAACATTATTTTATTGCCAAAAATACTATCAGCTTCGATTCTATTTACTGCAGAAGGACCAATTCCTCTTTTTGGCGTGTTGATAATTCTCCTAAGGCAGACTTCGTCGCTCACATTATTTATAAATTTTAAATATGCGATTAAATCCTTTATCTCTTTTCTGTTGATATAACTAAAACCCCCAAAAATTTTATACGGTATTTTAGCTTCAATGAAAGTTTGTTCTATTACGCGTGATTGGGCATTTGTCCTATATAAAATTGCAAAACTGTCATAACTTTTGTATTCAGCATGCAGTTTATTTATTTCATCTATTACGAGTTTAATCTCGTGAACTCCGTCGTACGCTCTTAGATAATTTATGAGCACATCGCTCTTTCTATCGCTCCAAAGTTTTAGATCCTTTTTCTCTTTATTATTTTTAATGACGCTATTGGCAGCATCCAATATAATTTGAGTACTTCTATAGTTCTGCTCTAATTTTATTATCTTAGCATTTTTAAAATCCTTTTCAAAATTTAAAATATTTCTAAAATCTGCTTGTCTAAAACTGTAAATAGATTGGTTCATATCGCCGACTACAAATATATTCTTATATTTTTCACTCATGAGTTTTGTAAATTTATACTGAACTGGGTTAGTATCTTGATACTCATCTATGAGGATATATGGATAATGATCTTGATATTTCTCTAAAAGCTCTCTATTTTCTTCGAACATCTTAACCGGTTTTATTAGTAAATCGTCGAAGTCGACGACATTGCTTCTGGAAAGAGTCCTCTCATACTCTTTATAGATTTCGATTACTATTTTATCTATCGTAGTTCTCATGGTCTTTTCAATCTCAATATCGGAAATCATTTCATTTTTTATAAAACTTATCCTATTTTTTATATAATTTGGACTAAATTTTTTTGAATCTAAATTTTTCTCTTTTAGTATCTTTTTTATGACACTTATGGAATCGTCTGAATCGATTATAGTGAAATTATCGGTTAGATTTACAAGAGAAGGATTTTCTCTTATTATTTTGAGTCCAAAAGAGTGAAATGTACCTATAAAAGATTTCGTTTCACCTACTATGTTTGTCACTCTATCTCGCATCTCTTTGGCAGCTTTATTAGTAAACGTTATAGCAAGAATGTTATAAGGTTTTACTCCACTTTCTATTAAATAAGCTATTCTGCTAGTTAATACCTTTGTTTTGCCGCTTCCTGCGCCTGCCATGACTAAACAAGGCCCATCTATATGTTTGACTGCAGCAAGCTGTTCACTATTCAATTTATCTAAATAATCCATAATATCATTCCCCATAAAATTATATCAAATTGTATGGAATTTTTAAATCGTTTTTGCTATACTAATAATGAACTATAAAGAGGGTATTTTATGACAAATAAAAAAACTAAGAAAAGTTTTATAAAGAAATTCAATAGACAGAGTAAACCACTTAGAATATTTTTTTTGTTAATAGGAATTATATATATAGTAGGAATTGTACTATTTACTAAATCTCTTTTATCGTTAAAAGGTATAGAGACTACCATTAGGGTTATAGTTTTAGTTGCTTTTTATATATTTTTGATAATTTATTTTTTTGTAGGGATACTACTACTATTTACTGGTAAAAAGAAAAGATTTATTTTTTTAATGATAATTGCTAGCTTACTATCTTGTTTATTTTATGTAGGCTCATATTTTATCGATAAGACCTATGGAATAATAGATACAGTCCAAAAAAAATATGTTGAATACAAGAGTGTAATGATAAGTATGATGGATACCTCTTCTTATAATAAAATCGGTATGATTTCAGAAGAAAATGATCCTACTGGGTATATTCTACCTAAAGAAATGATAGAAAAGTTCGACATAAAAGGCGAAATTGTCAAATATGACGATTATATAGAGATGCTAACAGATTTATATGATGGCAAAATTGATGCGATGTTTGTATCTGATGGATATGTTACCATGTTTAACAGTTACGAAAAGTTTGCTAAAGTAGCGAGCGAGACTAAAGTGGTTTATGAATACAGTAAAGAATTAGAAAATAAAGACAATGTTACTTATTCTACTAAAGATTTAACCGAACCATTTACGATGCTCTTGATGGGTATAGATGGAACCGGTGATGGTATATCGAGTGCCTCTTCTTTTAATGGAGACTCACTCATGCTAATTACGTTTAATCCTAATACGCTTACTGCTACTATGTTTAGTATACCTAGAGATACTTATGTGCCGATATCGTGTAGAGGAGATCAAGAAAATAAGATAAATTCTTCCGCTTATGGTGGCACTACTTGTGTCGTAAATACCATTCAAAATTTAATAGGTATAGATATAGATTACTATGTCAAAATAAATTTTACAGGTGTAGTCAAATTAGTAGACGATTTAGGGGGTATATATGTAGATGTGCCGATGGATTTTTGTGAACAAGATTCACAAAGGCGATTTGGAGAATACGAGATATGTCTAAATACTGGATATCAGAAATTAAATGGAGAGGAAGCACTAGCACTATCTAGACATAGACACTCACTTCCTTTAGGAGACTTTCAAAGAGTTCAAAATCAACAGTTAGTCGTCGAAGCAATGATCGAATCAGCAAAAAATATATCAAGTATAGAAGATTTTTATCAGATATTAAACGATGTCGCAAATAATGTAGATACTAATATGTCTACTAGCCAAATATTATCGTTATATAAAGTAGGCAAAAATATACTATTAAACAAAATAAACGGCAATTCTTCAATAACTATCGAAAAGACATATTTAACAGGTTATGACTTAACTATGTATATGAATAGTACAAAGAGTTATGTCTACACCTTCCAATACTATAAACAATCGCTCGAAGATATCGTCCATGCTATGAAAGTAAATTTGGAATTAGAAGAACCAGAACTTATCAAAACTTTCTCCTTTAGTGCAAATGAACCTTATGAAACCGCAGTTATAGGGAAAGATTATTATAATGAAAAAAGAAGAGAACTTTTACCTAATTTTGTAGGCCAAAATAGAAGTTATGTAGAAGCTTGGGCTCTAGAAAGAGGTATAACAGTAAATTATAAAGAGGTAAGCGAGGGCGATTCTCTATTTAACTCTTCGTATTCTAATGGTTACGTAGTAAGTCAAGAAGAACATGCTGGATTGCTGGTTGACAATCTTTCTTCCATCAATATATCGATAATCAAAAATGATAACGCATCATCATCAAATAATGATGAAAATGAGACTGACAATAACAATGATGAAAATACAGAAATAGAAAAAGAAGAAAAACTTCCAGATTTTACTGGTAAATCATTAG
Source organism: uncultured Bacilli bacterium (assembly GCA_944350395.1). Taxonomy (GTDB): domain Bacteria; phylum Bacillota_I; class Bacilli_A; order RF39; family UBA660; genus RUG11867. The sequence goes on along the minus strand of CALVPA010000002.1, from coordinate 5,626 downwards.
ACAAATTTAACAGTTGGAAAAACAGTTTAAAAGGTAAAAATATGATTATAGATGTTGAAATACTAGATGCAAACGATTTATTAACTATGGAAATTGAAGATTTAAAAGACAATACTATATATAAACAATCTGTTAAAAGTGGTACTAATTTAGAAGACATCGAGCACTTAATTGTATATTACTATAAAGCATCATAAAAAAATAATAGAGCTTTTTGCTCTTTTATTTTTCTTTATTTTTAATTATTAAATATTTAAAGTAATTTATTATTTGCCATATTTTTCTCTTTAATGGATTTGTATTTTTCTTTAGATTTTTAAAATAAGAATTTGCACTTGTATATTTCATATTTACTATATTATCTATGTCGTCAGAATCGTCATATTCGCCGTAATAAAGAGTTCTACCAAGCAAATTTAGTTTTCCCGATGACTTATACATATTTTTAATAAAAACGCTAGAATTCGCTTTAAATCCACTAATATTGTAAGTTTTTCCTAAGGCTTTTTTATTTTTCATGACATTATACACAATATTGTTTAAATCATCTATAGTTATAAAATCCATGTTTCTGTCTAGTCTCATATGTCTAATATAATAATTCTTCTTAGTTAGTACTATCGGCATTCTAAGTATACAGTATTTCTTTAATTTAGACTTAATATAGTCTTCACTTCTAATTAAACTTATAGAATAATAGTCATCCGGATGATTTGTTTCACCATTTACAGTTAACCTACTAACTACATTATTAGTGTTTCCATATATACTTATGAATGACATATAAATATAAACGCAGTCGGGATTAACTTCTAATATAGAGTCTACTATATTTTTAGTTCCGCCATAATTAGTTGAATTTGCAATATTTTCGTTTAGTTCTGCTAGCGGTGGCATTACCCCAGCGTAGTCTATTACTATATCATTTCTCTTAACTAAATCGAGCATCAAATTTTTATCTTCGACATCGCCATACACGATTTTTATCTTATCTTTAATCGCACCTAATTTCTTAGTTGAATGTTTGCTCTCTAAATCGAGTACTGTGACACTGTAATCTGTATCCAATAACTTCATTACTAGTTCATAGCCAATCTTTCCAGCACCGCCCGTTATTAAAACATCTTTCATACTAACCTCCAATTAAAAGATTTATTGCCATAAATATAGCTCCTACTAATAAACCTATAGTAGAATATTTTCTATTTTTACTAGAACCGAGTTCCACTAACAGTTCAAATAATATTAAATAAATAATCATTCCTATTGTGAGACTCATTAAACACGCCAATACAAAATCGCTTATGCTTCCAAAAGTCATGATTATGATTGCTCCAAAAATCGTGCTTAACGTGAGCAATAAAATATTAATGATTATCTGTTTACCATTTTTTTTAGTTTCATTAAGTGTAGCCGTTATCTCTATTCCAAATGGTATGTTGTGTAATCCTACTCCGACAGCGAGAAGTAATCCCATCCTAGTATCTATAGTTGCAGCATTGTATATTCCTATACCTTCGATTGCATTGTGTATGATAAGGGCAAGTGAACTAATCGTTCCTATGTGTTTTAGATGTCTATCGTGGTGTCTAACTTCTGCATCATGGTCGTGATGAGGAACTAATAAATCGATTAACTTTAAAAGTACCATACCCATGATTATAAATACGTACATAAAAATTGATTTTTTTGATCCGAGCAGTTCTACTACTTCGGGAACAATGTCGAAAGCCAAAAGTAATAGCATAACACTAAAGGCCATACCTATACTGAAATCGATTAGACCTTTTTTATTCTTTCCAAAAAATGCGAGTAGCAAACCTATCAAAAAGAATAAGCCCGCTAAAAGCGTTATAAGTAAAGGTTTCATAATTACTCCTATTCTATATCAATCCTTGCATTAAATGTAATTCCAGCGTAATTTTTAGTATTTACAGAATCACTACTAAAATAGTAATAAAGTTTAAACTTTTGAGTGCCACCAAGACCAATTTTTAAATCTTTTGCTAATAAAATTCTATTTTCACTCTTGCCTTCTAAATTACCCGATGCTACACGTTGATAAGTTTCGTTTTGTTCGTCGTACAAAAATAACTTCCATTTAAAATCTTTATAATCTATATCGCTAGAAAATGTGATATCCTTCATAATTATATCGTATTCTTCGATTAAGTCATTACCGCCCTCATATCCTACTTCAAAGTAGTATGTATTAGCATCTTCGTAATTTTCATCTTTTATAAATACGTCGTCAAGTTCGCTAATAACTTCGCCATCTATATATATTATTTCAGGGCTATTATCTATTTTAGCGACCACGTTTTCATTATTATTTTCAGAGTATATGTCTTTAAAATATACGAGAGAAAAAAGAACAGGTAAAACTATTGCAGTTGTAACTGCTAAGATAAAATATGTCCTATTTTTCATTCTATTCACCTATTATAATTTTACTATATTTGATATGTTAATGCAATTATTCTTTTTTGTCGAAAAAATACTCCTGACTTTTTGCATTTAGATTATATGAGGAAAAACGTCCCATTTTATAAAGAGGATATGCCGCTGCAGCAATCATCGCGGCATTATCAGTACAATACTTAAGTGGTGGTACAGAAAGATGTACATCTAATTCTTTACACATAGCCTCTAATTCTCCGCGCAAATATTTATTTGCACTAACGCCACCTGCTACGATAAGTCTTTTTATTCCATACTTTGTGATTGCTAATTTAGTCTTCCTAATGAGTTCATCTACTGCTACCTTTTGAAATGAAGCTGCTAAGTCGTCTATTTTTATATCATTACCTCTTTGTTTTTCATTGTGTACTAAGTTGATAATATAGCTCTTTAAACCGCTATATGAGAAATTAAACGTATCATCGTTCATAGGTATCGGCAAATCGTAAGTTGGTTTACCCTCTTTAGCATGTTTCTCTATATTTGGTCCACCTGGGTAGTTAAATCCGAGCACTCTTGCTATTTTATCGTAGCACTCTCCAATTGCATCGTCTAAAGTAGATCCTATAACCTCAAAATCGTAATCGCCTTTCATAATAATAAGTTCGGTGTGACCACCACTTACAACTAATCCAAGTGAAGGAAATACTATCGGTTCCACTAAGTTGTTCGCATAAATATGGCCAGCGATATGATTAACGCCGATTAAAGGTTTGTTATAAATTAGAGAGAGAGTCTTAGCAAACTCTAGTCCAACTAGAAGACATCCCATTAGACCCGGTGCATAAGTTACTGCGATTGCATCTATATCTTCGATTTTTATTTCACTTTTATTTAATACATCTTCCAAAACGATAGTTATATTTTCAGTGTGCATTCTGCTTGCAATTTCAGGTACAACACCACCGTATAATGCATGTGTATCCATCTGTGTCAAAATACAAGTATAGACATCTGTACAACCATTTTTAATAATCGATATACTCGTCTCATCACAACTAGATTCGACTCCTAATATATATACATCCTTTTTCATAATGTTTTCCTTTCCATGGAAATGGCATCTTCTATTCCATAATAATTTTTAATTTTTCTTATCTCACTAAAGCCTAGGTGTTTATAAAACTCTAATGCATTTTCATTAGTACTGCGCACTTCTAACATAAAGTGTGTCGCATCTTTCATATCGAAAACATAATTAACGAGTTTAGTTCCTATTTTTTGTCTTCTATATTTTTCATCCACCACGATGTTTACGATATCGAGGGTTTCATAGAGTTTTCTATATTGTAAAAAGCCACATATCTCGTCACCGCTTTTATATACAATTATAATCTCATAAGGAGATATATTGGAAATTGAAAAATCCTCGTGGAGAATTTTACCTAGTTTTACAACTTTATCATAATCTTGTGTACTTAATACTTCTATCATTTTAAAGCATCTATTCCTTTTATATATACTGGATTTACTTTGTGTGGATTAGTATATTCTTTATTTTTTAAATACTCTAGTACTTTAATAATATCTATTTGATCAGAGTTAAGTACCTTATAATTGCGGCCCTTTATAAATCCATTAAATTCAGAATTGTTTAAATAGCTAAAATCTATGAATTTATCGTTTCCTTTTTTAGCAAAATAGACTCCTTTTGAATCCTTAACTGTTACAATATCAAAAGGTGCATCTGAACTTATGCCGAGTGCTTCCAAAGAAGTTATAGTTTTAATCGGTATATTTAAACAAAACGCTATCGTTTTAGCTATCGTTACACCTATTCTAACACCGGTAAAACTTCCAGGTCCATTAATCACAACTATTTGGTTTAAACTATTTAATTTAAAATTGTTCTCATCTAATAAACTCTTCAAAAGTGGTATTGCATTTTCACTATGAGTTTTATCGCTTGTGATTTCTTTTTTTATAATATGTCTATCTAACACAAGATATAAAAGTATCTTTTCCGAATGTGTATCGATAAATAGAGTATTCATTTAATCACTTCCTAGTAGCCATATTATAGCGCAGTTTTGCAAAAAAAAATAGAGCAATCTCTATAATACAGCACTTAATAAATCTTCGTATTCTTTTCCGTGTGGTATCAAAGTTATCACTCTTGTATTTTCATCTACAACTTTAAATTTTAACTCTAATCTTTCTTCCGGTAATGAATCTTTTATTATGTCTGACCACTCGATTATTGTTACGCCATCCTTATTAAAGTAGTCTGTTAAGCCAAATGAGCCATCATCTCCATTTTCTAATCTGTACACGTCCATATGATATAATGGCATTTCTCCATTATTGTATTCTTTAACGAGATTAAAAGTTGGACTAGTGATGTTTTCCTCTATACCGAGTGAGCTTGCAAAACCTTTTACAAAAACAGTTTTACCACTTCCTAATTCACCTTGAAGGCATAATACCATGTTTGGAAATTTTTCCGATTCTATATTTTGTGCTAATTCCATAGTATCTTCTTCACTATGACTAGTATATTTATATTGATTTTCCATTTTATATCACCAAAATAATTATATAAAAAAAATATTATAAAGGTCAACAGTTTTATAATATTTATGTAAAATAATAAATTATTGCAAAAAAAAAATTGGCAACTACCTATTTTCGCTTACACTATCGTCGGCGTATTAGTGCTTAACTTCTCTGTTCGGGATGGTAAGAGGTGTATCCACTAAGCTATCGTCACCAATAAAGGATTTTGTCCTTTGAAAACTAGATAATGTACATCAAATTATAGTGGATAAATCCTCGATCTATTAGTACTAGTCAGCTCAACGTATCGCTACGCTTCCACCTCTAGCCTATCGACGTCGTAGTCTACAACGGATCTTACTATATAAAATATGGGAAAACTCATCTTGGAGAGGGCTTCCCGCTTAGATGCTTTCAGCGGTTATCCCTTCCATACATAGCTACTCTGCGGTGCCACTGGCGTGACAACAGATACACCAGAGGTATGTCCAATCCGGTCCTCTCGTACTAGGATCAGCACTCCTCAATTTTCCTACGCCAACGACGGATAGGGACCGAACTGTCTCACGACGTTCTGAACCCAGCTCGCGTGCCACTTTAATGGGCGAACAGCCCAACCCTTGGAAGCGAATCCACCTCCAGGATGTGACGAGCCGACATCGAGGTGCCA
>CALVPA010000001.1 GCA_944350395.1 uncultured Bacilli bacterium | reverse complement strand
TGGCTCGTCATAAGCATAGGATTTTTATTAGGAGGATTATTATTATTTGTAACAGATAAAATTTCTTCCAAAATTTTAGATGGCGATGAGAGTTCAAAAACAAAAAAAAGAAACTTCATGCTTCTTTTCTCGATAACGATTCACAACATACCAGAAGGATTAGCAGTAGGAATAGCATTCGGTTCACTAATATATGGTGACATTGCTCTATCATCTGCTTGTATGGTAGCTCTCGGCATAGGTATACAAAATTTTCCTGAAGGCAGCGCTCTATCTCTCCCATTTTTGAGAGATGGTTTAAGTAAGAAAAAAGCTTTCTTTTTGGGACAAATAAGTGGCATAGTAGAACCCATTGCAGGTGTAATCGGTGCACTTTTAGTATTTAAAGTGCAAACCATATTGCCTTTAGCACTTACCTTTGCAGCAGGTGCTATGATCTATGTAGTTGTCGAAGAGATAATTCCAGAAAGTCAAACAAACAAAAGAAAAGACCTAATGGCCTTATTCACAGTTATAGGATTTATATTGATGATGGTTTTAGATGTTGGACTAGGTTAACCTAAAAGAGAATATTTTATTGCGTAATAAGCGATATAAACTATTATTACGGATAGAACAAAAACTACTAATAGCACATACATATTTGTAAGAGCATATCCTCTATTGCTCTCATATACAGCCATCTGTGGTTGTATTTTTTTAGGTGCAATAAACTTCTTCGAATTCTGATCGTTTATGTTTTCTAGATTGAAATCACACGTCCTTATAAACTCTCCAGAGTCGTTCATCGAAGTATCCAAGAAAAACTTTTTATCGTCTACTATATCTGTATCGTAGCATGTACCACTATCAGCATCATAACTCATTACGTGGTAACCACTTTCAGTCTCTTTAAATGGAATTATAATATATTTTATATTTCCTCCTATAAAACTAAAGCCATAATCGCCTTTTTCTACAAACTTAAGTGAGTCCCAATCTGCAATATATAAAAAGTTATTTTTAATAATCTGTCTAATCATATTGATGTCTTCTGTTTTACAAAGAAGAGCTATATTAGAAAAATATTCTTCTTTTTCTCCATACCATAGAGCATTTCCATATTTAGAACAAAAGTATACTCTGTTATATAAAGTCGGCATGCTTTTTAATAATTCTTTGCCTCCGAGAAACTGTTCAGTATTGAAATTTAAGTAGTAAGTTTTTTTATCGTTCATCTACTGCAAAGCTCCTCTCTACTCTACGAAGATTATATCATTCACCATATTTTTTAGCAAGTCTTTTATTGACTTTGCTTGCAATTATAGAATAGATTATGGCGAATACTGGAACTCCAAAAATCATTCCTACAAAGCCAAATAATCCACCGAATAAAAGTATCGAAAATAATACCCAAAAACTCTTAATACCTGTTTTATTACCGATTAGTTTTGGACCTAAAATGTTTCCGTCAAACTGTTGTATTAAAAATATTAGTATCAAAAATGTAATCGAGTCTCTAGGACTTATCAGGAGTAAGAAAATTCCACATGGAATAGCTCCTATGAATGGTCCAAAATAAGGTATGATATTCGTAACTCCCACAATGACAGATATAATAAGAGCATACGGTATTTTAAATAAAGTTATGATTATGAAAGTGAGCACACCTATTATAAGTGAATCGATTATCTTCGCAATCATAAAGCCACCGAATATTTTGTCCGTATATCCGAGCGATACTATCAAGTCTTCATATATTTTATTCGGTAAAATTGCTCTTAATACTTTTTTTGAATTATTTATAAATGTTTCTTTGTCGTATAAAAGATAAATTGAGACGATTAAACCTATTATCACATCGATTAGACCAGATACTATGTTAGTAATGCCGGATGTCAAATTATTCATTAATGAATCTAGTGACGGCGAAAAAATATTTGTTATGTAATCGTTGATGTTCGCGTTCATCTTATCGATCGATTTTGCTAATTCGGGATTACTCTTCAAAAAGTCATTCAAATAATCGTATATATTATTTATGTATGAAGGAATATTTGTAACCATTACCTGCAGGCTATCTAATAAACTCGGAATTACGAACTTTATGAACAAATATATCAGGACAAAAGTTACAAAATAAGTCGTACACATACTCAAAATTCTAGATAATTTTTTAATTTTAATTTTCCATTTTTTATATATTTTTTTCTCAACCTTGTCGAATACACTTTTTTCGAGTTTTCTCACTAGAGGGTTTAAAAGATATGCAAAAAGTATACCTATTAGAATAGGCGATAATATTTTAATTAATTTTATGATTCCTCCAATTATATCGTCCAATCTCAAAAAGATAAAATACAAAAGAATACAACTGCCTATTGATAAAAACAATGTCAAACCCCAACTAAAATAGTTGCTCGTCTTAATTTTATCTTTCATATATTTCCCCCGTCCTTATAAATTGTAATCAAATGTAAATGTGTACGTTAGTACATCGTTATTTATCTCTATTTTATCGATTTCTATATCAGAAAGTGTTACTACTATGTGATAGCCATCTATTCCATCGTAAGTATAAGTTTTTTCTTCCTTAGATCTATCTATTATGGCAGAAGTCGAATTGATTTTATCGAATAGTTGCCTAAAGTCGAATAGATTTGCATCTAATCCCTCATAAAGTTTGTCATACTCTTCTTTTTTGTTCAGTTTTACTTTATATGTGACACCATCTTCTATAGAGTACCTTACTAACTCTTCTTCGGTCTCTTTATATCCTTCTACAGTGCCATTATCAAAAGTACCAGTGTATGTTACATTTAATTCTCCTGTGACTGTATAGTTAAATTCGTATTTTCCTTCATAGAGCTTTTTTTGTTTATCTAAGTATGTCAAATTTTCAGTTGTACTCTCTTCGCTTGTATTCTTATTTTCTTCTATATTGCTCTCATTTTTAATTTCCAGATTATCGTTTTTTTGATTCGCATTAGCAACCACTACTAATATGATTACGAATACAAAAAATGCCATATACCCCATAAATTTTAATAAAATCTTGCCTTTTTCTGTTTTTTTTAATTCATCTATCCACTTTTTCATTAACTTTTTTACCTAGTAACCTTTCTCCTTTTATTCCGTTTAAATAGTCTTTTACTTCAAGTTCTTTTTTACCAGCAGGTTTAATCTTAGTAATTACTATTTCTCCATCTTCAGTACCTATGCCTATTCCATCTTTATATATGTGATTTATACGAGATACTTCACCTTTGGTGCTACCTATTTTAGATTCATACACCTTTATGACTTCACCATCTAATATAAAATATGCACCAGGTTTTGAGTTTAGTGCCCTTATCTTATCGTAAACTTCTCTCGTACTTTTTGAAAAATCGATAAGTTCGTCGCTTTTTGTGATTACATAACCAAAAGTTACTTCTTCTTCATTTTGCTTTTGTGCTTTGCAGGTTCCATCTATTATGCTAGGTATAGTCTCAATTAAAAGGCTACTACCCATCTTACTTAATCTTTCACTTAGAGTGTCTAATGTATCTTCGTCGCTTATAAGCGTTTTAGATTGAGATATAATGTCACCACTATCCATGTGTTCATCCATATACATTATAGTGATTCCCGTTTCCTTTAAACCATCCATAATCGCATGGTGAATTGGCGCTCCACCTCTTAGTTTTGGTAAGAGTGATGCATGTACGTTTATACATCCATATTTAGGTAAGTCTAATACAACTTTAGGTATTATCTGTCCGTATGCACACGTCACAATCATATCCGGTTTAGCATTAACAACTTCACTGTAGTCTTCTCTTATTTTTGTTGGAGTAAATACAGGTATACCGTGTTTTTCAGCTATTACTTTGACTGGACTTGGTGTAAGTATTTTCTTACGACCGACTAGTGCATCAGGCTGACTAACTACTAAAACGACATTTACGTTTTCTAATAAACTATTTAAAATGGAAACGGCAAACTCTGGAGTTCCCATAAATACGACTCGTAAATTTTTCATATTATCACACTTTCTTTTAATATTTTAACATATTTCATATCATACTGCATCAAAAAAGTCAAACCAAATAGTAGTTTGACTTTGAGACATTATATTAAAATATTTTGAGCATATCACTATTATTTATAATAGAAGTATTATATAGTATTAAGACATCTTTACCTTCAAAATTTATATAGTTAGATAAAAGATTCATATTTATATATCTCAAATCTATTAAAGTTATTTTTTTATAACCTTCTATTAATAAAGGTGCTAGACTACTACCGAAAGAATCCCTAAATAATATGAGTTCTTTATCGCTAGTATTAGAATTATTAGTTATTTCAACTATGGACGATGCTCCACCCAAAAATACATCATATGAATCCATTTTACCTAAAGATGACGCCTCATATACTGTATTTAACTCGCTTTCAACATCGTAAACAGTAGAGTTATCGATAATATCATTAGTCAAATATATTAGTTTGTCAGGTTTTACATCGAATCCGATTTGGCCGTAATAAGATCCTTTAAAATCGTCAAACTCATGTTTAACATAATCTTTATCACTTATATTAAAATCCATCTCTCTACTGAGTAAATCTACTATTTCACTAAGCTCTTCTTGTTTCCAATGTATATCAGTACGATAATATAGAGAAATATTTAATTTATCAGTTATATCAATATATTTTATATTTTCTATATTTTCGTTTAATATATTAAATAATAATGAGTAATCCATTTTTAAATATCTGTCATTAGAATAATAATTTTTATCTGGTATAACACTATAATACACTTTTGAATTTTTTAAATATGTATCATATAATAAATTAATTTTATCAGCAAAGTTTTCAACTTTATCCTTATTTAAAAGGATATTCCATTTTTACTATGTTACCGTCTTCAATAAATAGACCATTAATATCTTGTTTTTTTAATATAAAATGCTGAATATAAGCTTTAAGCTTTATAAAATTTTCTCTAAATACGAATTGATCAGTACTATAATTTTCAAATTCGTCTGATATGCTACCATCCATTAGACCATTAATTGTAATGCTTGGAAATTTAGTTAGGTGTCTCCTTTCAGAATATGATAAATCTCTATCCTTAATGAAGATGTTTAACATAAACATTCCTACAATCATAATTATAAAACTAACAGTTAATATTTTATTCTTCATTTTATCACCTAGAATCTAAAGTATAAAAAAGGATTGAACGAAGCATCTATTAAAGAAGCTGTAACCGCTATTAAAAGTATAATTGTAAAGCAAACTTCTAAAGCGTTTCCAAGTACATAAAATTTTTTGTTTTTAAAAAATTTTTTAATAAATTTTATAATCGGCGTAGAACATATAATTCCAACGATTAAAATTACCAAATAACTCTTTATATAATAAATCGTACTAAAATTATAAATAGGTAATTTGTTTAGACAAAATAAACTTTTAATAAAGATTAAACCTTCTTTTAAATTATTTGCATTAAATATAATAAAACTTATTAATATAAGTATTATGGTATAGACATGTCCAAATATTTTGTGTTTATCTAAAAAACTTTTTAAAAAATATTTTTCTATAGTTAACAAAATAGCAAAGTATAATCCCCATAAAATAAAATTCCATCCTGCCCCATGCCAAAATCCTGTTAAAAGCCACACTATGAAAATATTTCTTATATGTTTAAGTACACTACCCTTATTTCCGCCTAAAGGTATATATACATAATCTCTAAAAAAACTCGATAAAGATATATGCCACCTTCGCCAAAAGTCTGTTATGCTCCTTGCAATAAAAGGATAATTAAAATTCTCTAAAAAGTGAAAACCAAACATTTTTCCAAGTCCTATAGCTATGTCACTATAACCAGAAAAATCAAAATATAATTGTAATGTTTGACTTATGGCAATTATGAAATAGGATAAAACAGTCATTTCAGGAATATCGTAGAGAGAAGAAATTAAAGAACCGAGTTCGTTTGCGATTAATACTTTCTTTGCAAGACCTACTATAAACCTTGTAATTCCTTCAGCAAATTCATCGATATTACACTTTCTATATTTTAATTCGCGTTCGACATCGACATATCTTACGATAGGACCTGCGATAAGCTGAAAAAAAAGAGTTACATAAGTGCAAAAATCGATGACATTTTTACTCGCTTTCACTTTTCCATTATATACATCAATTACATAACTCAAAGTTTGAAAAGTAAAAAAACTTATACCTATAGGCATTATTACTTGTATAAATGGAATATTTATTCTAAAAATGTTATTTATATTATCGATAAAGAAATTGATATATTTAAAATACATAAGCATTCCAATGTTAGAAATTATTGCTATAAAAAGTATATATCTGGATGCTTTTTTATCTCTGTATTTTTCGATTAATAACCCGTAAATAAAGTTCATTATACATGATAACAATAAAACCCATAAGAATTTTCCTTCACCATAAAAATAAAAAAATAAACTGAAAGTCAATAGATATATATTTTTAAATTTTTTTGGAACAATAAAATATATTATTAAGACTAATGGTAAAAAATAATATATAAACGAAATACTTGAGAAAACCATTTTTACCTCCAAAAAAAGTCTCATATAGAGACTATAGATTTTTAAAATTATTTAAAATTTTATCTGCAGTATCTTCAGAAGTCATTATCAATATTATGACGTCATCTTTACTATCAACGATTACTTTTTCTGCTTCGACACAAACCCATTTAGCTGGATTTGCATTTTCCTTTATTTGCTCCTTAGCCTCTTCGATATCTACATTATCGCCCACTCTTAAGACTACAACCGAAAATGCAATAGAACTCATCATTGGCTCAGAAGCTATAGCTTCTTTAAAATCGATAGCATCAGTGCCCAAATAATATTCTTCGTTCTCTTCAGTGACTTCTGTATTAGTTAATGCTGGTAATTCATCTTCATTAAATCCTTCGTATACGTTAGTAATCACATCTTCAAGTGACATATCTAGCGTCTTTTGGTTCTCGCAACCAGTCAAAGTGACAATCATAAGAGCAATAAATAAAAATGTACTAAATACTTTCTTCATTTTATTTCCTCCTACGAGATTATACTATGTTTAAGATTTATTAGCAAGAAATTTTTATATAAAAAAGGTTAAACGAATTAGTTCATTTAACCTTCTAATATTTCAGCAAGTTTATTTTTTGCTTCCGTAACTGTTTTTTCATCTGGAATCATGACGTATAGAGGTGTCTTACCTGCAGAATATGTAGTCTTAGTAGCACCAGTACCGTTTACAGTCATGCTCTCTACACTCCAACTAGGTGATTCGTTCAATTGATATTTTGCAAGTTTAAATATATCATCTTCACTCATATTAGTAACAAAAGATTTACTCAAAGAATCCAAAATACTCGTATATTTACTGATTATGCTTGGCGTAGAAACTTTATCGATTATCGCTTCGATTACAGCTTCTTGATTTTCTCCTCTCGAGATATCTCCATTTGGAAGTTCCTTTCTGCATCTAGAGAAAGCTAAAGCCTTTTTGCCATTTAAATAATTAGTTCCCTTTGTAAATGTATATCCATCATAGCTGAACGAATACTTAGAATATACAGTAATTCCACCTATCGCATCGACTATTTTTTCTAGAGAACTGAAATTGACTTTGACATAAAAATCGATATCAGTCGCATATAAATCTTCCAAAGTAGTAAGCGATTCTTCTACTCCATATATTCCAGCGTGCGTGAGTTTATCATATGCCTTTTTAGAGTGGAGCATAACATAATAGTCTCTCGGAGTATTTATGAGTACGACTTTGCTAGTTTTTGGATTTATAGCCATCAAAATGTTTACGTCACTCCTACTAACTGTATTTATAGAGCCATAAGTATCTAATCCGCTTATGTAGACTAAAAATGGTTCACTAGTGACATCGACATCACTCTTTTCAATTTTCTCTTCATAAGATATAGTAAATTTATCTAAAAGTTTAAACTTCTCTAACATTCCAGGAAATTGTTCATTAATAAGCTCTATAAAAGTCGAACTCAAGAATATCGCATGGTTCGTCTCATCTATTCCACTATTTAGTAGTTCTTCTAAATCGTCGTAATCATTTTCTTCTTTAAAAGTGACTTTCTTTTTGAGCATCTTTAATGCATCTTCCAAAGTGTCGCTGCCATTATCATAAATACCTAAACTTTTACCGTCTAAATCGGATATACTTTCATATTCACTTTCCTTTAAGACATATAAATTATATATCTCTTCTTTAATTCCTGCACTCACTACTTTTTGTACAAATGAAGCAGTAGCATTCAAATTATAGATACCGAAGATTTCTCCTGCGATTAAAAGAATACTCAAAACGACTATAGGTATCTTTATCCAAAGCTTAAATCTCTTATTCAAAACGAATATGAACAGTAAGTCGATTACGAACAGTGCCCCTAACCCTATAAATAGATATTTGCTATCCAGTACATCTATCTTAAAAAGAAAATAAGAAAGAATTGCACTTACTATCAAGATCACTGCACTAAGTGCAATAAAAGTCTTTCTAAACTTCTTAGGCTTTTTCTGTTTTTTCTTAGTTTTTTCCACTTTTTCCATAAAAATCATCTCTCAGGCACTATTATAAAAGAAAACAATATACTAGTAAAACTCAATTGAATATATCGTTGTAAACTTCTGTAAATGAGTTTACTGGAACTATATTTATAGATTTCAATATCTTTTTAGGAATAAGTTCCAACTCCCCCACGTTTTCCATGGGAATATATATCTTTTTAATGCCACCATTATATGCACTTATGATTTTTTCTCTGAGGCTGCCGATCCTTAAAATTCGTCCCTTTAAAGTTATTTCCCCAGTAAAAGCAATATCTGTTGGCACTACTCTATCTAAGAGCAAACTTAGTATAGCAGCGGTTATTCCTAGGCCAGCACTCGGTCCATCCTTTTTACTAGATGCATCG